>JAGOQT010000346.1 GCA_018007255.1 Phycisphaerae bacterium
CTGGTATCCGGTCTGCATGCACTCGGTGCAGCCCTGGCCCTTGTACAACGCGCCCGCGCCCTGAGGCTTGCCCCGATCCTGGAGGCAGGACGTCCATGCTGTGTCGTCTTGCCGGACCTTGCAGTGCGGGCAAATCACCCGCACGAGCCTCTGGGCCATGACCGCCAGGATCGAGGACGAGATCAGATAGGGCTCGATCCCCATGTCGACCAGTCGCGTGATCGCGGAGGCCGCGTCATTGGTGTGCAGGGTGCTCAAGACCAAGTGGCCGGTCATGGAGGCCTGGATGGCGATCTGAGCGGTCTCCGCGTCACGGATCTCGCCGATCATCAGGATATCCGGGTCCTGCCGGAGGATGTGCCGCAGGCCGTTCGCGAAGGTCAGGCCGATCTTGGGCTTGACCTGCATCTGGCCGATCCCCGGCAGTTGATACTCGACCGGGTCTTCCACGGTCAGGATGTTCTGCTCCTGGCGGTTGAGCTCGTTGAGGGCGGCGTACAGGGTGGTGGTCTTTCCGCTGCCCGTCGGTCCGGTCAACAGGACGATGCCGTGGGGTATGCGGATGAGGGCTCGGAAGGCCTCCAGGAGCTCGGCATTGAAGCCGATCTCCGCCAGTCCCAACTGGCCCTTGCCCTTGTCGAGCAGCCGCAGCACGATCCGCTCGCCCGCCAAGGTGGGGAGGGTGGACACGCGGATGTCGACCCGATCCGGGCCGATCTTGATCTGGCTCTGGCCGTCCTGAGGAAGCCGTCGCTCGGCGATGTCCAGGCTGGCCATGATCTTGAGCCTGGAGAGCAGGGTGGGCACCTGGCCCTTGGGGATCGTCAGGACCTCGTGCATCACGCCGTCGACACGAAACCGGACCCGGGCCTGGGCCTCATAGGGCTCGACGTGGATGTCGCTGGCCCGGCCCTGCACGGCCCTGTACAGGAGGGAGTTGACCAGGTTGATGACCGGGCCCTGGTCCGCGATGTCCAGCAGGTCCTCCGGGCGGGCCGAGTCGCCGGATGGGGCCGTGGAGACGGATGTGGCCAGCCCGTCCTGGATGAGCTGTTCGAGGTGCAGATCGCCCTGCGAGTAGTAGCAGTGGCTGACTGCATTGTCGATCTCCTCCGCCGGGCAGACCACCACGGAGCAGGGGCCCTTGAGCACTCCGGTTCCGTCCGGTCCGGTCACGGCCGTGTGGAGCAGGTTCACGATGGCGTCGTAGGCCTCCAGGTTTCCCGGATCGGCCATGGCGATGGCCACCTGCCCGTCCTCCAGAGCGATGGGCACCACGTGCTGGCCCTTGAGGAACTCCAGAGGCAGTCCTCGGACCCACTCCGGTCTGAGCTGGCGGGGGTCGATCTGTTCCAGGCCCTGGACCTGTTGCCCCTGGCGGGTATCGGTCGGCGTCATGGTCGGAGCCTCGGCCCCTGGCCGGGCGGCAGCCCGGTCAGCCCCTGCACCTGTTGGTGCTTCTGTTCGGTCATCCGGTCCAACTGCTCCTGGGTCTCCATCACGTGGGGCGTGATGAAGATCAGGAGATTCGTTTTCTGGATCTGGTCTGTCTTGTGCCTGAAGAGGGGCCCCAAGAGGGGGAGGTCTCCGGCCAGGGGCACCTTCTTCTGGACCGTGACCTTGTCGTCGCGGATCAGCCCGCCGAGCACCACGGTCGAGTCGCTCCGCATGGACACCACGGTCTGGGCCAGCCGCTTGGCCGTGGTCGGCGTGTCGGTCGACGGGTTGGTCACGTCGGCGATCAGCTTGGTGAACTCGCTGTCGATCTCCAGGCGGACCATGCCTCCCTGGCTGACATGGGGCGTGATCTCGAGGGTGATGCCCACGTCCTTGTACTCGTAGGTCTTGATCATCGTCGGATTCACCGGGTCCGTGGTCTCCGTGATCCGGGAGTCCTTCACAAAGGGCCGGTTCTCGCCCACGATGATCTTCGACTTGCGGTGGTTCGATGCGGTGATGTGGGGCGTGGACAGGATGTTCACGTCCGATTGCTTGGCCAGGGCGCTCAGGATGGCCCCGATTTGGAGTCCGTTGATGCCCTGCTTCCAGGCCCCGACCGCCAGGCCCTCCAGGTCGCCGCTGAGGAAGTCCACGCGGGGGCCCAGGTTGGTGGCCGCGAAGCCCCGCACGCTGTCCGTCACAGCCTCATCCATGGTCGCCCAGTCCACGCCCAGGGCGGTCAAGTTCTCGTGACTGACCTCCACGATGAGCATCTCCACCAGGACCTGCTCCCGCACGATGTCGAGCTTGTCGATGATCTGGGAGAGGATCTCCAGGTCCTGGTTGGAGGCCGCGATGATCAGGGCGTTGGTCCCCTCATCCGCCGTGACCTGGATCGGCTGGGCCCCTTCGGCTGCGCCGGTGATCCGAAGATTGGCCAGGGCCGTAGTCAGGGATTGGGCCACCTCCTTGGCCGTGGCGTTCTTGAGGTAGACCACGTGCACGTCCCTGGCCTCGCTGGACCGGGGCACATCCAGTTGCCGGACCAACTCGGCGACGGTCTCGAGGTCGCCCGCAGGACCCAGGACGGTCAGGGTGTTCGTGCGGCCGTCCGGGAGGATCCGCAGATCCCCCTCTGCGGGTGCGGCGGTCCGCCCCGCCGCGGCCTGGGGCTTCAGAACGATCCGGGTGATCTGCTCGGCCAAGACCTGGGCCGAGGCGTGGCGGAGCGGGAAGACCTTCACCTGGTCCTTGGACTGGGGCACGTCGAGCTCGCGGATGACCTTGGCCACATAGTGGATCTTGGCCGAGGTGTCGGTGACCACGAGCGCATTGGTCTTGCCGTAGGGGGCCTGTTTCCCATCGCTCGAGACCAGGGCCTGCACGATCGGACCCATGTCCGCCGCACGGACGAACCGCAGCGGGATGATCTGGGTGACCAGGGAGTCATCCGCCGGGATCTGGTTGGGGTCCCGTCCCACGCGGACGGGGAGGTTCTGTCGAATGGCGTCGGGCTTGGACACGATCTTCACGATGTTCCCTGCGGGGACGGCCGTGAACCCGTGCACCTCCAGGATGGACTCCAGGACGTTGTAGACTTCGGCCAGAGGGATGTCGGTGGGAGACAGAACGGTGACGCTGCCGGCGACCTTGTCGTCGAGCACGAAGTTGATGCCCGTGATCTCGCCGATGGTCTTCACCACGGTTCGAACGTCCACCTGGTCGAAGTTCATGCACACGGCAGTGGGGTGCGCGGACTCGTTCGGTTCTGGCGCGGCTGCGGGGGCCGTCCCCACACCCCAACCCCATGCGCACAACAACAGGGCGGCGGACCAGGCGGTCCTTGGCCGATTCTGCGGAGCTTTGGATGATCTGGTTCGAGGCATCGGTCCAGCGTCCTTCCTACAAGAGACCTATCGAAGATCCAAGGACAGCGTCTTGGCCTGGCCGTTCCGAAGCAACTCGATCTCGATCCTCTCCTGAGACCGGGCCTTCTTGAGCACCTGGAAGGCCTTCTGCATGTGGGTCAGACGCTGGCCGTTGACTGTCTGAATCACGTCGCCCTCCACCAGACCCAGTTGCCTGGCACCCGGGATGTGGTCCAGGTCGTGGATCTGGATCCCCTCGACCTGCCCGTCTTTCACCAAGGCCGTGACCTTGCCCCTGTCCATGAGTTGCTGGACCGATTCCCGGGCCGGCCCGTCTGTGTCCGCGGGGGCGCCTGTCGCGGAACCGTGCGACCCGGCTGCGCCCGCGGGGCCGCTGGCAGCCGAGGCCTGCGAAGAGGGCTGCGCCACGGCCTCCGCACGTCTGAGGATCCCTCGGCGACCCTGGTACTGCAGCACGATCTCGTCCCGAGAGATGGCCTCGATCGTGGCTCCAGCCACCTTGTCGCCGACCTTGTAGACCGCCGCGGTCTTGGTCCCGGTGTCTTGGAGGATCGCGCGGGCTACCCTGGGATCTCCGCTGACGGTTCCCACCAGGGCCAGGCCCAGGGCGTCTCCCATGGGCGCCAGGGAGGGCCCGTGTCCGCCGTGCCCTTCCGGGGCAGGCGGGGCCCCTGCGGTGCCGAAGAGGTCGTGACCGAGTATGGCCATGGCATTGACTTCCTCACGCGAGGCCGGTGTCCGCCCATCAGCCGTAGCTCCCCTTGGATCGCATGGGTCGTCCACGGCCAGGAC
>JAGOQT010000031.1 GCA_018007255.1 Phycisphaerae bacterium
CCATGAACCTCATGCCCTCGTCCCCCGAATCGGAGGTCCTTCACCAGAGGCTCAACGAGATCACAAGCGGCAATATGCTTCTGCAAGTGACCGCCTCGGCCTTGGAGCGAGTGGGTGGCCAGGTCTGGCGTCTGAAGACCGGGCGTGCCGCCTTGGTGTCCGTGCTGGGCGTGCTGCGATATCGGAAGGAGACCGGACAGGATCCCAACAACCTGAGCGAGGTGGTCGCTGCGGGATGCCTGGACGCCGTGCCCACGGATCCTTACAGCGGAGGACCCCTGGTCTACAGGCGGACCGACGGAGGCTTCCTGTTGTACAGTGTCGGAGAGAATCGGAGGGATGACGGGGGCGTCTTGGGGACCGATTCCGGAGGGCAGCCCAAGATGTGGTCGGACAACGGCGACTGGGTCTTCTGGCCGGTCACCGACTAGGCACGCCCGGCGGCGTTGACAGCCCAGCCCACCCCGCCTATGATCTGCCCTGGGCATATCGTCCTGAGGGCACAGGCCCATGGCAGAGAAGACCGATCGCAGTTGGGAGAGCCGCCTGTCCGGCAGCCCGGACAGGCAGATGATGGCCTTTGTGGAGTCCCTGTCCGTGGACCGCCGCCTGGCCCCGTACGACATCCAGGGGTCCGTCGCCCATGCGAGGATGCTGGCCTGCCAGGGGCTCCTGTGCGCGGATGAGTTGCAGGCGATCGAGGCCGGCCTGGCCGAGATCGGGCGACAGATCCGGGCAGGGCAGTTCCCCTTTGACACGGCCCAGGAGGACATCCACATGGCCATCGAGTCGGCCCTGATCAGCCGGATCGGCGAGCCGGGCAGGAAGCTCCACACGGGCCGCAGCCGCAACGACCAGGTGGCCACGGACCTGCGCCTGTGGATGCGGGACCAGATCCGCTCGCTCCGGTCCAAGATCACCGCCCTTCAGGGGGCGATCGTGGACCTGGCGTCCCGGCACGTCCAGGACGTGATGCCGGCCTATACCCACATGCAGCGGGCACAACCGGTGTCGATCGGGGCCTACTGTGTGAGCCTGGTAGAGCCCCTGGAGCGGGACTACCTGCGGCTGGGTCACTGCCTGGACCTGCTGGACTGCTCGCCCCTGGGGTCCGGCGCGATTGCAGGATCCACCCTGCCCATCGACAGGGACCGGACCGCTCGGGACCTCGGGTTCGCCGGGTTCAGCCGCAGCAGCATCGACGCGGTGGGCGACAGGGACTTCGCCGTGGAGTACGTCTTCGACTGTGCGATGGTCGCCTCGCACCTCTCGAGACTGGCCGAGGACTGGATCCTCTTCTGTTCCGCGGAGTTCGGTTTCCTGCGGATCGACGATGCCTTCTGCACCTCGTCGAGCATGATGCCCCAGAAACGGAATCCGGACGCCCTGGAGTTGATCCGGGGCAAGACCGCCTCGGTGTACGGATCCCTGATGGCCATGCTCACCCTGCTCAAGGCCCTGCCCTCCGGGTACAACCGGGACCTGCAGGAGGACAAGGTCCACGTGTTCGCGTGCACGGACACGGTGGAGGCCTGCCTGGACATGGCCGCCGCGGTCGCAGCCCACGCCCGATTCCTGCCGGAGCGGATCGCCGAGGACCTGGATCAGGGGTTCTTGGATGCCACGGCCCTGGCCGAGTACCTGGTCCGCAAGGGGCTGGCCTTTCGCCAGGCCCATGGCGTGGTGGGATCCCTCGTGGCTGTCTGTGAGAAGGAGGGCAAGCGACTCCAGGACCTGACCCTGGACCGGTTCAGGTCCGCCTGGGCCCGGATCGATCAGGACGTGTATGAGATCCTGGGGCCCGCCCATGTGGCCAAGGCCTATCGCACCCAGGGCGCGGCCGGTGTCGGACAGGCCGCCGTGCAGATCGCCTTCTGGAAGGAACACCTGGCCTCGCGAGGCCCGGGCAGCGAGGGGGCCCGCTCGTGACAACGGACCTCAGGTGGCAATCCCGGAGATGAGCCTTAGCGAAGACCAATTGGTGGCCTGGTTCGAGGCCCAGAGGCGGCTGGATCCGAGGCGGTTCCCCATTGGGATCGGCGACGATATGGCCCAGATCCGCCTGGTCGGCGGGGCCTCTGTGCTGGTGACCACGGACATGCTCCTGGAGGGCGTGCACTTCGACCTGGCCGTGGCCCGGCTCGACCAGGTGGGATACAAGGCCATGGCCACCAGCCTCAGCGACTGCGCAGCCATGGCCTCCAAGCCCCTGGCCGCAGTCGTGTCCGTGGGCTGGCCCCCGGATCGGGCGGCCGAGCAGATCAAGCAGGTCCACGCCGGCATCCTGAGGGCGTCGGACCGGTACGACTGCCCTGTGGTCGGGGGGGACACGACCTGCTGGACGAGGGCGGCCCCCTTGGTCATCAGTGTAGCCATGCTCAGCGAGCCGGTCGCCCCCAGGCCGGTCTCCCGCGGCGGTGCGAAGGTCGGGGATGCGATCTGCGTGACGGGCGCACTGGGCGGATCCCTGGCGGGCAGACACCTCGATTTCGAGCCGAGGGTGCAGGAGGCCATGTGGATTGCCCGGACCGTGGACCTGCACGCCATGATGGACCTCAGCGACGGCCTGGCCAGCGACCTGCCCAGGATCTGCAGGCAGAGCGGCGTGGGGGCGATCCTCGAGGCCGCATGCCTGCCCGTGTCCGATCAGGCCAAGAGGACGTCCGACCCGGTGCACAGTGCCCTGTGTGACGGCGAGGACTTCGAGCTCCTCTTCACGCTCGGCGACGCCGACTATCGGAGGCTGCTCGATGCCCGGGATCGGCCGGTCCCGATCACCCGGGTCGGGCGGATCACGGGCACCGGCAGGATCCAGGTCCTCGCAGCGGACGGGTCCGTCCGAGACCTCCAGGAACGGGGGTACGACCACTTCTCCCATGGCAGACCTTGAGATCCAATCTGCGTCCGTGCAGGAGACGGTCGCCCTGGGCGAGCGGATCGGACAGGGCTTGCAGGGAGGCGAGGTCTTTGCCGTAACCGGTCCCTTGGGCAGCGGCAAGACCCACCTGATCAAGGGGATCGTGCGGGGCTGCGGGCACCCGGACCAGGACCCGGTCAGCAGCCCGACCTTCGTCCTGGTCAACGAGTACGAGGGCCGGTTTCGGATCTACCATATCGACGCCTACCGCCTCAGGTCTGCTCAGGAGTTTGAGATGCTGGGCTTTGAGGAGATCCTCGATCCGGGCGCAGTGGTCCTGATCGAATGGGCGGACAAGGTGGCTGCGTCCCTTCAGTCTGTCCGCTGCATCCATATCCATCTGGAGCACATGGGGCCCTCCTGTCGGAGCGTCCGCCTGGAAGGGCTCTCAGACGCCCTCGTGGCCCGCGTGCGACCGTTGTTGAGGTGAAGGCAAGTGGAAAGGAGCAGGAGCATGGAACGATTCCTGGTCACGGGCGGCGCGGGCTTCATCGGCTCGAACATCTGCAGTCGGCTGGTTGCGGAAGGTTGCTTTGTCAGGGTGCTGGACAACCTCTCCACCGGGAAGAAAGCCAATCTGTCGCGGATCCTGGACCGCATCGAGTTCGTCCAGGCCGACATGGGCGATCCGGACGTGGCCCGGACTGCCATGCAGGGGATCGACGTGGTCCTGCACCAGGGGGCCTTGCCCTCTGTGCCGCGGAGTGTGGAGGACCCGGGCTCCACACACAGGCACTGCGTGGACGCCACGTTCACGCTCCTGATGGCTGCGCGGGACGCCAAGGTGAGGCGCTTCGTGTATGCGGCGAGTTCCTCCGCCTACGGCGACTCGCCGACTCTGCCCAAGGTGGAGACCATGGCTGCTCGCCCCCTCTCGCCGTATGCGGTGGGCAAGCTGGTGGGGGAGTACTACTGCTCGGTCTTCTCCAAGCTGTACGGCCTGGAGACCGTGTCGCTGAGGTACTTCAATGTGTTCGGGCCCCAGCAGGACCCGACCAGCCAGTATGCGGCCGCCATCCCGGCCTTTGTGACCTGCATCTTGAAGGGCCTGCCTCCCACGGTCTACGGCGATGGTGAGCAGAGCCGTGACTTCACCTATGTGGACAATGTCGTGCACGCCAACCTGCTGGCTGCGCGGGCCACGAGGACCGGTGGAGAGGTGGTCAACATCGCCTGCGGCGAGGCCATCACGGTCAACGCCATCCTGGCCGCGATCAATCGGATCGTCGGACGGGACATCAGGCCGGTCCATGTTCCGGCCAGGGCAGGTGACGTGAAGCACTCCCTGGCGGACATCGCCGTGGCCCGGAGTCTGCTCGCGTACTCTCCTGTGGTCGGGTTCTCTGATGGCCTTGAGGCTGCCATCGACTGGTATCGCAAGAATCTGATCTGATTCGGCTTGGCGGGTGATCACCTGCCCATTCTTCGCGCAAGTCCTGAAATAAGTTGACAAGGTCCTGCCTTGGGTGTATAAATGGGTAGAGTACGCTTCTATGAAGAAGTAAATATGCAGCTTGCGGTATGCCTAGAATATGGCGTGCCTGGGTATTTGAAAGCTGTGGGCTGGCAAGAAAAAACGGAAAAACATTATTGACTGCGCCAGTGGAAAATGGTACATTCAGCAATTATGCGTATTCTTATCGCTGTTGTGGTTGGCAGCTCGGAATGAGTTCGCTGCTTACTGCCATTATGTGCTTATCTTATAAGGACTTATGAAGGCAGCATCACGGAGCGATGGCAGGACGTTCCGCACTAGGTGGCGGTTCAGGTAGGTTGTAGCGCGTAGTAGTATCAAGGAGAGAGTGGTGGTGCGAAGCGCTTTGACCGTGCAATTGCGTGGTCAGGCAGACCTGATCCTTCCTCGGAAGGAAGTGAGGGTTTCTGCGGGGTTATCCGTTGCACAGGCATGTCCGTGGGCGGAGAGACTGCGCATGTCGGGATTGTCCGCAGGTCCGCATCCAGAACGTCTGCGGCCCTGAGACTGTGCTCGCAAGTGGAAACGCCAAGGACTTGTGAAACGGTGCTACTCTGAGGTTCCCCTGAGAGATGGGGAGAAAGGAGGTGTGGTACTGAGAAAGCTGGCAACTCGCAGGTAGACTTGCGGCCTGTTCGTCCAGGCTGACCCGGTCTGGAGACGGGTAGGAGCTGTCGGTTCTTGGCTCGCATGAGTCCTAGTACTGAAGGATCGACAGAAGAGGGTTTCGCCGAGGTGGGTGGCGTTCGGGCAGACACCTCGACGAGCAAAGGATTTTGGCTGCCCGTAAGGCTCGGACACAGAGGGTGCCCAAGCCGAGTTGAGAATTCGGGTTCGCTCCCAGACGGGCATATCGTCCTGAAGGGGGCCAAGGTTGAGAAAGGGAAATGAACATGTTGAAGAAGAGTCTGATTGCCATCGCAGTGCTGGCCATCGCCATGCCGGCTTTCGCCGGAGCCATCAAGATCCATGAGCCCTGGCCGACCACCTACCAGGAAGTCACGATTTGCAAGATCGACGTTCAGCTGGACGTTGGCTTCTACATCAAGATCAAGGATCAGAACCCCATCGAGATCTACCAGGACGGCACGATCGGCAACAAGGATCCTTACACCAACTACTCTGGCTGCAAGACCACCGATGTCATCAGCAACTTCGCTGCCCAGCTGTCCGTTAAGGCTGCGTCCAAGGGCACGCCCGCTGGTGGGAGCTACAGTGCAACCATCACCCCGAACGTGGTCCCCGCTGGCACCACCCCGGTGCAGATCTGCGTGCAGGGCACCAACGTCAACATCGGCGCTCTGACCGGTGGCGCCAAGAACGTGAAGGTCGCTGAGGTGACGGTTTCCGTTATGCCCGCTGCCTAGAGCCTTCTGGGCCTTGTTCGTCGTTCCGTGTCGGTTTGTGACCGTCGCGGGGTGAAGACAAGGTAAGGTATGTAGAGGGGAGGGAAGGAGATCTTACGAGCTCTTTCCCTCCCCATGCTATTTATGGGATGTGGGCAGATAAAGGGGGGAGGCGGCTGGAGGCCCGTGTTCGGTCAGCCTGATGTGCTGGCCTTGCCCAGCGCATGGCCGGCACCGATCCTGCCATGGATCAGTTCGTTTCGACCTGGTGGTGCACTCGCGAACCTCGCTGGCGCAGTCCATGGGTTTCTACTTTGCAGGCTGTGGACCATGGTTCTTATAATCTGGGACATTTGGAGCCGTCTTGCACGAAAGCATTGGTGGACAATTCCACAAGCACGGACGCATGCGTAATTTAGTTGACAAGAGAGGGAGTAGATAGGTATATTGGGTTATCTACACAACAGTGGTTTCTGGATGTCGACTTGATGTGGCTCATTGCACCTGAATACTGGGGATGTGCCATGGAGAGTTGGCGGTGTAGTGGGGGTGGTTGGAGGGGGTTGAATGGGTAATTGGCACTCACATGGATGTGCTGCAGATAGCGAATTAACGGTAAGCAGGGACGATAAAGTGCCGAATACTCATGAGACCTGACGGTTGCTCGGACGATTCGATGGATGACCTCGACCTTGTCGTACGGAGATCAGTGATGGATTGCATCGAGTATTTGGGACACAAGGGTGTAACGACCTTTGGGGTGACTCTGACAGCCGGTCGCGATCCCGGCCCTGCACGGCCGTCCAAGGTTGCGCGCGGCCGGCGCTCTGCCTGGGCGTGCTCCCTGATCCTGATCCTCGTTGCAGGTAATCGTATGGCCTTGGGTCAGTTCGTGGTTCAGCCGATGAGGCATGACCTTGCCGTCAGGCCCAGGACGAGGGTCGAGACTCAGGTGTTGCTGCAGAACCAGGAGCGGGCCGAGACGCAGTACGTGGAGATGCGGACCCTGGAACTGGCTCAGAACGAGGACGCCAGCTGGCTTCCCATCGACCCGGACGAGATCGATCCCAACAGCCCGGTGGATATGGCCTTGATCGCCAAGTCGTCCTGCAGGTCATGGATCACGCTGGGCAGGGGCACGGACACCCCCGTCCAGGTCCGCCCCATGAGGATGGAGCCGGTCAATGTGGTGATCGACGTGCCGAACGGCGTGAAGGGCTTCTACTGCGCGGCCATTGCGGCGACCCTGCGGCCCAGGCCCGACGTGGGGGGGGTCCCGCTGACATTCCGATTCGTGGTGCCCGTGCTCATTCGGATCGAGGGGCCGGTGGCCTCTCCCAAGGTCGAGCTGGTGGACAGCGGCATCGAGGTCGTGCCGGAGTTGGAGGACTCGCCGGCCTCGACGGACATCCTCCTGTGCGTCGAGAACAACGGCGCCACACACTCACGGCTGCGGCCTCGAGCCCAGCTCTGCTACGAGGCGGGAGGCGTCTGGAAGGTGGTCGTCGCACAGGTGCCGTTCCCCGAGGTGGACATCATCCCGGGCTCTCGCCTGAAACTCAGGAGCAACATCGGGCGGACCCTGCCTGCGGGCAACTACCTCGTCAGGGGGGACCTCCTGGTCGACGCACGGCGGGTCAAGGGCGTGGACAAGGAGATCAGCTTCGCGGGCAGCGCGTCCGGCTCCCACCTTGCGGCGGACGCGGCGATCCGCTTGGGTTCCCCCGCTGTGATCATCCAGAGCGCACCCGGGGCCATGCGATCCAGCATCGTGGAGGTCGCCAGCGACTGCCCGGACCCTGTGACCATCCGGGTCCACGTTCAGGAGCCCAGGGCGACCGGGGGCCGTGCGAACGTGGCGACGGGGATCAAGTCCACGGATCTGAGCTGCGCGGACTGGGTGGAGGTGACGCCGAGCGAGTTCACCCTCCGGCCCTACGGCAGGCAGAACGTCAGGGTGGTCGCGAGGATGCCGGGCTCGAACACAGAGCATCGTGGATACTACGCGGATCTGAACCTGTTTGCCAGCTATGCGGACGGGACCAATGCGGGCACAACGGATGCCCAGATCTGCGTCTTGAATCAGAAGGCCGAGAACAAGTCTCTGATCCAGCCGGATGTGATGAAGATCGACAAGACGGAGGCGTCGGTGCACACGGTTGTGGCGAGGTTCTTCAACATGGGGGACGTGCATATCACCCCCAAGTGCGAGGCGGTCCTGCTCCAACCGGATGGGCAGCCCATCAAGACGGGCAGGATGCGCTCCGAGGGGGCGCCGAGTCTGATGCTGCCCCTGGAGAAGCGGGACTTCTCGGGCGAACTGGACCTGACCTACATCAAGGCGGGGACCTATCTCCTGAGGGCCGTGTTGGAGGACAGTTCGTCCGAGCCCAACGCCGTGGCGCCGGGGCGTCTGGAGAAGCCCCTGCGGATCAGCATTGATGAGAAGGGGCAAAGGTTCGTTGAGGTGATCTCTGAGAGTGCCTTCAAAGATGAGGCCGGCAAGGCGAGGGGGGCCGTGAGATGGTGAGTTCCTGGAGAGAGGGGTTTAGGTTAAAGGGCGGAAGCGGGTTGCCGATACAGGGGGAGGACATGGCCAGTGAATGCCCTACCTGTGGCGGTGGAAGGGGACGTTCTTCTATGGCTGCTAAGCGAATCGTTGGGATCTTATCGGGCGGAGCGCTCGCTGCATGCGCCGTGCTGCTGCTGGGCCTGAGCGGGCCGGTTCAGGCCCAGTTCGTCACGAGGGTGAAGACCTTCACGGTCTCAGGCTCCACAGGGGAGGGCGATGTGGTTCTCAAGGGCTTCCCAGGGGCCCTGATCCAGAGTGACGGCGGCGGGAACTACAGTGCAGAAGTACCCTTCGGCTGGAACGGGACCGTGACCCCGCAGAAGGCGGGCTTCTCCTTTGAGCCGGCGAGCCACGCCTTCGAGCCGGTGAAGGCCGATGTTGTGGGGATCGACTTCACGCCCCGCGTGCAGACCTTCTGGATCTCCGGCACCGTGGAGATCCCCGATGTCGTGTTGGATGGGTTTCCCGAGGTCGTGACGGCCGATGCCGCGGGGAGGTACAAGGCCCTTGTGTCCTACAACTGGACCGGGACCGTGACCCCGATCAAGGACGGCTTCGAGTTCACCCCGCCGAACAGGCCCTACTCGGTTCCGGTGACCCGAAACTATGAGAATCAGACCTTCAAGGCGGCCCCGGTGACCTACGAGCTCTCGGGGTCGGTCACGGTCGGAGGGGTTCCTGTCGCCGGGGTGGTGATGCAGGGGTTGCAGGGATTGCCCGGCAACGCCACAACCACGGCCAACGGCACCTACAGCGTGAAGGTCGGCTACCGCTGGAGCGGCACGGTGACGCCCGTGAAGGAGGGCTACACCTTCGAACCCGGCGCGAGGCCCTACACGAACGTGGACTCGCCCATGACCGGACAGGACTACGATGCCACAGCCATCCAGTATACGATCTCCGGAACGGTGGGGGCAGAGGGGGTCACCCTCAGAGGCTTCCCGGGCAACATCCTCTCCGGACCGGACGGACAGTACACGGTCGCGGTGAACCACGGGTGGAGCGGCGAGGTGACGCCGACCCTGGAGGGATTCGCCTTCGATCCTCCCAAGAGACCCTATGCGAAGGTCTTGGAGAACCTGGTCGGCCAGGACTATGAGGCCACAGAGGTCTTCGTGACGATTGCAGGGAACACAGGTCAGCCGGGGGTCATCTTGGAGGGGCTTCAGCAGCCGGATGGCCAGTCGGTGATCTCGGACGGAAAGGGCAACTACAGCGTTAAGCTCCGCTTCGGATGGAACGGGACGGTCACGCCCCGGAAGGAGGGCTACACGTTCCGGCCCGAGGGCGCTCCCTACAACCGTGTCGTGCGGGACATGACGGCACAGAACTTCGTGCCCACCCGCATCAAGTGCGCCATCTCCGGCACCGTGGGCCAGCCGCTGGTCGTATTGAAGGGCTTCCCGACCCGCGTGGTGAGCTCCCAGACCGGGGCCTACCAGGCTCAGGTGGACTACGGCTGGAGCGGAACGGTGACTCCGGAACTGGGCGGTTTTGAGTTCGATCCGCCTTCCATCTCCTACAACGAGGTGAAGGATCCGCAACTGAGTCAAGACTACCAAGCCAAGGAACGGCGGTTCAAGATCTCGGGGCGGATCGTGTCGGACCAGGGGCCTCTGGATGGCGTGATGGTCAATACGGGTCTTGGAGGCGACCTGGAGGGCACAACGGACTACGAGGGGAACTACGTGTTGGCCGAGGTCCCCCACGGCTGGAGTGGTGTCATCCAGTTGGTCAAGGAGGGCTTTGAGTTCCAGCCCCGTGAGCAGCGGGTCACTGCGGTGACGCGGGACCTGGTCTACAACTTCGCGGCCAAACAAAAGATGCTGACCATCACGGGCGAGATCATCATCGACGGGCAGCCCACCGAGGGGGTGAACGTGGCTGCCGACAACGGCGGGACGACGGCCGTGACGGATCGGGCGGGCAAGTGGAAGGTGCAGGTCCCCTACAACTGGACCGGCAGCATTACGCCGACCAAGGAGGGGATTGACTTCGAACCTCCCAGCAAGCCGTATGAGAACGTCATCCGCGACATCGACGAGACCCTGGGGGCCAAGCCGACCGTGGAGTCTCCCGAGCCTCTCGCACCGTCGCCTACAACGGAGGGCCCCCGGGCCACGGAGCCGACTCGTCCTGAGCCGGGTGCCCCGGGCATTCTGGTTCCGCCGGGTGACGCTACGAGCCCCACGTTCAGCCCCGAGCAGGAGCTGCGCCGGGCCCAGATCGACCAGTTGCAGAAGCAGTTGGACGCCCTGAAGGCCGGGACGGGCGAGCCCGCCGTGCCCACGGGTCGGGAGCCGGCTGTGGCGGCTACGCCGGGGACCCCGCCCCCCGTGGTTCTCGAGGGGATGCCAGGACCGTCCGTCCGGGTCACCGCGATTGAGCAGGACCTCCGCGAGGTGCTGCAGGACATGGCCACGCAGGCCAAGGTGACGATCGTACCCGACCCGGAAGTCACGGGGGACATCTCCTGCACCACGGAGGACGTGCCTCTGGAGCAGGCCCTGGACACGATCCTGGCCGGATCCGGGTACAGCTGGAAGAAGACCAAGCACTACTACGTGGTCACCTCCGCGAAGACGGAGAGCCCGGGCTTCCTCCAAGGCAGCACGACGCGTCAGATTCGCATGTCCTTTGTCAACGCCGAGACGGCCGTGAACCTCCTGTCCGTGGCCTTCCGGAAGTACGTCCAAGCGGAAGCCAACGGCGGACACCTGATCACGGTCACGGCCCCTGCCACCCTGATGGAGCGCATTGTGGAGGACCTGAAGGAGTTGGACCGGCGGCCCCGGATGGTGCTGCTCGAGTCCAAGGTGGTGTCGCTGGAGAAGACGGACCTGCTGAACATGGGGGTGGAGTGGGCCTGGCCCCAGGCCAGATTCGGCCTGTTTGGGAACGACATGAAGGGCGTGTCCGGGACCACGGGCCTGGTCGCCGACTACGGCGGCAAGTTGCCCTGGGGCGTCCAGATCGGATACTCCCCGGACGGCACGTTCACGAATGCCCTGGAGATGGCGCTCAACCTCCTGGAGACCAACGGTGAGGCCAAGATCATGTCCAATCCCCAGGTCATGGCCCAGGACGGCAAGAGGGCGGAGATCCGCGTGGTGACCGAGGAGTACTTCTACATGATGCCCTCGCTCCAGACGCAGGCGGCCACCGGCGGATACATCTCGGCCTATGGCGAGTTGGAGACGGTCACCTCCGGAACGATCTTGAGCATTACGCCGCGCATCAGCGACAACAACGACATCCTGCTCGAGGTGGCCGTGGAGATGAGCGACAGCATCCCGAAGGGGCCGGGGAGCGACCTGCCGGTCGTGACCCGCCGGATCACGAACAACACCATGGTCATCCGGGACGGTGGCACCGTGGCCGTGGCCGGCCTGAGCGAGAACCGAAAGCAGATCAAGGAGAAGAGGGTGCCGGGCCTGGGCAGTCTCCCCGTGGTGGGTCCGCTCTTCACCTCCACGGACAACAGCCAGGAAACCCGGGAGATCGCAGTGTTCATCACGGCGAGGCTTGTGCCCGAGTTCAGTACCATGAATCAGAACCTGGCCGGAGTGCAGAGAGAGCCCGCGATCGGGCGGACGATGATGCCGGAGATCTCCGGCGACGGAGACTTCCGCTCGCAGTTGCAGGACAGCCTTCAGCGTCGCGGAGGACGGTAGTGGATGGGCTGAGTCCGCACAAAGGAACCGGTGGGATCCAAGGGGTCGCCCGCGGCGGAGTCTGCCTGGGCGTGCTCCTCCTGCTGGGCCTGAGCCTGGCCGGGTGCGGGAGCTGGCGGTGGCCTCGCTTCGGGAGGTCGGACTCCGGCCCCAGCCTGCAGGTGCTGCAGAGGACCAATCGGAGCGTCGTGAGCCTGAGCGCGGATGACATCGTGACCATGATGCTCTACCTTGGGTTCACCGGTAGGCAGACGCTGGAGTTGGGAGAGGACCTTCGCAATGCCCTGATGACCGCGGGCGCTGCGGAGGTCCGGGCGGGCAAGAAGGTTCAAGCCCTGTTCGCCGCGAGAGAGGGCGGTCTGGTGTGGATCGCGACCCAGAAGGGCGGCACGTTCGTGTACGACGCCCGGTCCGGCCGGTTTGGATTGCGGGAGGATCCGGGGCGAAGCCCCTCTCGCTAGGACTCCCGCCTCACCGGCGGGGCTAACCCGTGCATGCGCCCAGACCATAAGAATGGCCCGTCCTGCGGGTCAGGATCCGCTGTCCCTTCCCGGTCACGAGGACGTCGTCCTCCAGTCGCACCCCAAGTCTCCCCGGCAGGTAGATGCCCGGCTCGACCGTGATGACCTGACCGGCCTGCAGCGTTCCCGCGGCATCGGGCTTGAGGAAGGGAGGCTCATGGATGTCCAGGCCGATCCCGTGACCGGTCCCGTGGCCGTACACCGGCAGCCCGCTCCGGCGGATCACGGCCCTGGCCGCGGCATCCACTTCTTGGAGGGCCGCTCCCGGCCGGATGGTCCGGATGGAGGCGGCCTGGGCCCGGCGGACCGCTTCGAAGGCCTCCAGGAAGAGCCGGCTGGGTCGTCCCACCGCGAGGGTTCGGGTCAGGTCGCTGCAATACCCCCTGTACCGGGCCCCGAAGTCGATCAGGATCGTGTCGTGGGTCCGCAGCCTCCGGGATGTGGGCCGGTGGTGGGGCCGCGAGGCGTTCGGGCCGAAGGCCACAATCGTGTCAAACGAGCAGGTGGCCCCCAGCTTGCGGATGGAGTACTCGACCAGGCCTGCCAGTTCGCTCTCGGACCATCCCGGTCTCAGGGCCTGGAGGGCCTGCGCAAGGGCCGTTCGAGCGAGCCGGCCTGCAGTGCGGATGCAGCGGATCTCGTGCTCGCCCTTGATCGCCCGGATCTGCGCCACGGGGTCGGGCAGGGTCTTGAAGCGGGCCTGGATGTGTCTCCGGACCGCTGTCCAGTCCTCCAGCGTGATCGCCGGGTCCACAGCCACGGTCGCGGCCTTGGACTGGACGGCGACGACCCCGGCGGCCCTGGCCAGGATCCCCATCCGTTCGAGGATCTCGGCAGTCGGACACTCCTTGCGGGCCTGCTCGGTATACCGGCTGTCCGTCAGCAGACAGGTCCGCCTGGCCGTAACCACCGCCCAACTGTCCTGGCCCCCGAAGCCGGTGACATAGGTCACGTGGGAGGGCCTGACCAACAGGAGCAGATCCACCCCGCGGGCCTGCATCGCCTGGCGGATCTGCCGGACCCTGGAGTCCAACTCGAGTCTGTGCATGATGACCCTTTCTGGCGAATGTCCATAGGAGTACCTCTGCGGAACGGAAAAGGGAAGGGCCTTGGCGCAGGGCCGACCTGCGGGGCCGGGCACCCTCCTTGCCCGCATCCGGATCGGCCGGTAGAATGCATGGGGTTCCGGTGGCTGCAACCATCGGGTCTCAAGGACGATTCATGATACCGATTCGAACGAATGTCTGGCCACAGCGGACTCCTTACGTCAACTACGCGCTGATCGTGGTGAACGCCGTGGTCTTTCTGGTCGTGGCCTTTGCACGGGAGGATTGGAGGTACCACCCCCTCATGCTGACGCCCGCGACCTGGAGGGTCTGGCAGTTCCTCACCTATGCCTTCGTGCACGGATCCCTTCTGCACATCCTCGGGAACATGTACTTCCTCTACATCTTCGGCAACAACGTCAACGACCGGCTGGGGCACCTGGGCTACCTCTGCTTCTATCTGGCCGGGGCGGTCTTCAGCGGCATCGGCCACGTCCTTCATCACCCGGAGTCTCTGATCCCCACGGTGGGGGCCAGCGGGGCCGTGGCCGCGGTCACAGGGGCGTATCTGGTCCTGTTCCCCCAGACGCTGGTAACCGTCCTCTACTGGTTCATCTTCCTCCTGGGTACGGTGGATATCCCGGCCCTGTGGTTCATCGGCCTCAAGATGATCCTCTTGGACAACTACATCGCGCGCAAGGCCCAGATCGACCCCTCGATCGCCTATGACGCCCACCTGGCCGGGTACGCCTTTGGGATCGGTCTGACCCTGTTCCTCCTGGCCGTCCACATCCTCCAGGGCGGTCCCTTCGACCTGTGGTCCATGGTCGTGCGGTGGAACCGCCGCCGCAAGTACCGAGACGTCCTGGCGAGCGGATACGACCCCTTCACCGGGGCCAGACCCGTTCAGGTCAAGGAGGTCCGGCGCACGCCCGAGCAGATCGAAAAGGAGGCCCGTGTGCAGGCCCTGCGCGCCGAGATCACCGAGCGGACCTCGCAGCGGAATCTGCCCGCCGCGGCCCAGGTCTACCTGGATTTGATGGCCCTGGACAATGGGCAGGTCCTGCCCCGTCAGGTGCTGCTCGACGTGGCAAACCAACTCGCCAGTGAGAAGCGGCACGCGGACGCGGCCCTGGCCTACGAGCAGTTCCTGACCCACTACGGCGCCACGGAGCACGCCGAACAGGTGATGCTCATGCTGGGGATCCTGTACGCCCGGTATCTGGCCCGTTCCGGGGAGGCTATCCGTCACCTCCAGCGGGCTGCGGAACGTCTGGTGGACCCGTCGCTCCAGCAGCAGTGCCGCGACGAGCTGGCCCGGCTCGGGGCTTGAACGGGCCGGATCAGGGCAGGGTCTTGGTGAAGACCACCTTGTCGTCGCCGGGGCCGTAGAAGCCGGCGATACGGGCGGCCTGACCGTACCCGAGACGTTCGTAGAAGGCTCGGGTCGGCTCGTAGGCCTCGCGGCCCGAGGTCTCGACCACGGCGAGCCTCCCCCCCTGTGCGGCGATCTGGCGCTCGGCGAAACCCATGAGCTCCGCGCCGAGGCCCTGGCCTTGGCAGTCCTTGCGGACCGCAATCCAGTACACGTCGAAGCTGCCGATCGTGCAGGGCGTGGGACCCCAGCAGACCCAGCCCGCCACCCGGCCCTCTGTCTCGATCACGAACGACTGGTAGTGGCCGGCCGGGCCGCCCTGGATCGCTTCGTCCAGGACCTCCTTGGCGATGGTCACCTCGTCCGGCCTGAAGAACTGCGTCCCGACCAGGAGGCCGACCACGGCCTCTCGATCGCCCTCCTGGGTCCAGCGGATTGCACGGTTGCCGCCAGCCCTGCGAGCGGGCTGGGCACGGACCTTGGGCTTCCGGGGCGCACGGGCCAGCGCGTTCTCCACGGTCAGGCGGATGAATTGCTCATACCGGATGCCCCCGGCGTGGAGGGCCGCGGCAAACCCCGCATCCGGGGCGAGATCGGGGTTGGCGTTGACCTCGAGGATGGTTGGGCTGCCTCGCCGATCCAGCCTGAAGTCCACGCGGCAGTAGTCCAGACACCCCAGGACCCGGCAGGCCTCCACCGCGAGGCGCCGGACCTCGTGCGCCGCGGACTTGGCCAGGGGGGCGGGCACGACCCGCACGGTGTGGTCGTACTCGAAGCTGTCCCGCAGCCACTTGGCCTCATACCCCACGATGCGGGGACGGCCCTTGCCGTAGTCTCGAAACTCGATCTCGGCCGGCGGCAGCACATGGGGCTGACCCCTTCTCCACAGGACGGAGACGTTGATCTCGCGGCCATCCACAAAGGACTCGACCAGGGCGGGCTGGTGCAGCGACTCGTGGATCCTCCGGACGGCCGCGTCGAGCCTCCTGCCCGCGCGGGGCACCAGGCTGGCGCTGTGAATCCCCTCGCTGGCGTCCGCCGAGCACGGCTTGACGATGTAGGGACCGGCAAACAGGCCCGCGCTCCGCACACGCTGGCCGGGATCGACCTGGATTCCCTTGGGGCAGGGGAGTCCGGCGGCCTCCAGCAGGGCCTTGGCCTGTCCCTTGTGGAGGGACAGGATCATGCCGGGCGTGTCGTTGCCTGTGCAGGCCTTGCCCATGGCCCGGGCCACGGCCGGCACATAGTTGAACTCATGGGGCCGGACCCAGAACCCCTCGACCAGGTTGAACACGACGCGCTCGTCTGCGCCGCTGAGGACTACGGGCACGTCCGCCAGTTCCTTGACTCCCACGGACCTGCATGGGATGCGGAACCTCTGGAGGGCGGCGGTCACGGCCCCGACCTCCTCCAGCACACCGGCCTCGCTCTCGGCGAATCCGCCCTGTCGGGCAGTCCGGGGCAGGGTGTACAGGATCAGGACCGTGTTCTTGCGGCGGGTCACGCGGACTCCTGGCGGCCGAGGGCACTCTCGACTATGGAACGGATGAGATCCTTGTAGGGCATACCCTCCTGCGTGGCGATCATGGGCAGGTCTGAGTGCGTGGGGTGAAGCCCCGGCAGGGGGTTGACCTCCATGAAGGCCGGACGCCCCTGGCTGTCCAGCCGGATGTCCACGCGTGAGGTGTCGCGGCACTCGAGCACACGATGGGCTCGCAGGGCGAGGTCCTCGACCTGGCGCCGCAGGGCCCCCCCGGGCATGGGGAAGTAGCGGACATACTGCTCGCAGAGCTCCTTCACCTCGTACGAGTAGTCCCGGGTCGGGGCGTCCGCGCCGATGGTGAACTCCAGGGTGCCCAAGACGCGGGCCTCCTTGCCTGTGCCCAGAATGCCGGTCGTGAACTCACGGCCCGGAAGGTACTCCTCCACGAGCACAGGCTGGCGGAATCTCGCCCAAAGCCGCTCGCACACGGCCTGCAGGCCGGCGGGGTCGCTCACCCGCGAGTGGGCGTCCACGCCCTTGCCCGTTCCCTCGGCAAGCGGCTTGGCGAAGAGGGGATACTCGAGGTCTATGGGCTCCAAGTCGGCCTGTCCGGACACCACGGCAAACCGAGGCGTGCGGAGCCCGGCCGATTGCACGATCCGCTTGGTCATACCCTTGTCGAGCGTGAGGGCACAGACCAGGGGGTCCGAGAAGGTGTAGGGCACCCGATACATCTCCAGGATCGCAGGCACCTGCGCCTCCCGGCTTCGGCCGTACAGGCCCTCTGCGATGTTGAACACCAGATCCCAGCGGTCGCCCTTGGCGAGCCGCCCGGCCAGGGCCAGGCCGTGTCCGATCCGCTCGGTCTTGAAGCCAAGGGACTGGAGGGTCCGATCCAGGGCATCGACTGTGGCGGCCGAGTCAAACTCGGCCACCTGTTCGTGTGTGAACCCCTCGGCCAGGTAGTCATCCCTCAGATCGTAGGCCAGGCCGATCCGCAGGGGGGGATCTCTTCGCTTGGTCGCCATCTATGGATTCCCTCCGTAAGAGTCTGCTTGCTGCCATACCGCCCGGCCCGAACGGGGCACCGCCCTATTCGGGCCGGACGCGTTGTTGTCACGGATGAAAAGCCCCCAGTCCTACTCCATCGAGGGCATGGAGACATCCTGCGGGCAGCACCGCTGCCGCCGGGTCAGACGAACGGTCTTCTCCGGCTGGATATGGCTGAAACGTCCCCCGGCGAGTTCCCAGACACCCGGGGCCGATTCCTCGTCGGGCTTGCTGCTGCTTGACGGACACCGATCCGAGGGCTCCGGATAGGCCACGAACATCCCCTCGTAGTTGCGGAGCACCGTCTGACCGGGGCTCTGCGTGACCACATAGTTGGGCAGGACCGGGATCTTCCCGCCGCCATGGGGGGCATCGACCACGAACATGGGGATGGCCAGGCCGCTGAGCCTGCCGCGGAGGTACTCCATGATCTCGATACCCCGGGAAAGAGGCGTGCGGAAGTGCTCCACGCCCCGGACCAGGTCGCACTGGTAGAGGTAGTAGGGCCGCACCCGCATGCGGACCAAGCCCCGGCAGAGCTGCTCGATGACCTGCGGCTGGTCGTTGATGCCGCGAAGCAGCACCGACTGGTTCCCCAGCGGGATGCCCGCATCCGCAAGCTTCGCACACGCGGCCGCGCTCCGGCTCGTCAGCTCATGGGGGTGGTTGAAGTGGGTGTTAACCCAGATCGGGTGGTATCGTCGCAGCATCTGGCACAGATCGTCGGTGATCCTCTGGGGGAGCACGACCGGGGTCCGCGTGCCGATCCGGATGATCTGCACGGAGGGCACCTGCCGGAGCCTGGAAAGGACCATCTCGATCTGATCCGTGGTCATGGTCAGCGGATCGCCGCCGGACACGATCACGTCGCTCACCTCCGGGTGCTGCGTTAAGTACGCGGCCACCTGTTCCAGCCTTCGGCGGCTGATCGTGCTCTCCCGCGTGCCGGCCACGCGCTTGCGTGTGCAATGCCGACAGTAGGTCGAGCAGGTCGTGGTAGCGATGACCAGGACACGGTCCGCGTACCGGTGGACCATGCCCGGCACGGGCATGTCACAGCACTCCTCCAGCGGGTCCGGGCTGAGGAACGGCGGGTCCGCCAGTTCCTGCAGTTGGGGCACGGACATCCGGAAGATCGGGTCCGAGGGATCCGCCCGACGGATCAGCGAAGCATAGTATGGCGTGATGGCCATGGGGTACTTGCCGATCACGGGCGCCAGGTCGGGCTCGCTCTGGAGGTTGGGGAAGAACTCAAGGAGTTGATCGGATCTGCGAATCCGATGGGCCATCTGCCATCTCCAGTCCTCCCATCGCTCCGGACGGCAGACGCTTGTCGCGGCCTCCTGGGCCGCAGCGGGGACTGCACACAACGGCGGAGGTTCATCCTCCGAGCCGCACAGGGAAGGCCGTTGGTGAGAAGCAATCTCACCTTCACCGGCAACTACTCTCATACACTCGTCCTTTCAAATCCAACTTGCTTGCGGGCCGGTCGCTCGCCGGCCCATTGCCTAATCGCTTCGCGTGGCCATTCAGGCCACTTGCACCATCAATATTGGAGTACAGACTCCTCAGAGGTCTGATTCTTCACGTGATAATCGGGTCTACGAGGCCCCATCTTATCACGTCGTTGGCAAACGCACCAATACCTCCGCACCCAGCCCAGACCTTCCTGCTTCCGCACCGGCCTTCAGATCCGCCGAACCACCAAAGCTTGTGATCCCCTGTAGGCCAAACCACAATCGATTGAGCGTATTTAGACACGCTCAGGCGGATCGTCAACAGCAATTCCAAAAAAAGGCAGCAGATTTCTTCCGGGTGGCGGTCCCTGGCCGCAGGCCCCCTGTGCCCGGCAGGGCCGTGCATGTGCGGAACCGAGGTGCGATCCAGTCTCGCATAGGCCCGTTCTGGCAGCCAGAAGGGGCCCTCACCTCCGGAAACGGCGCCCGTGCGAGGGTCAGTCTGTGCAGGCCTGTCATGAGCGTCCCAGTAGTCTTCGAACGCAAGGCTTGGCTCCAGTGCAGGTTGCGAATCCCCCGAAAAATGACGTCCTTTTTTTCTTGACGTCCGATTACCTTGCAGTTAATACCTACTTCTGATTCGGGCCCCATGAGGAGGTCATCTGAACGGTGCAGAGGGTGATCTGGGTGCCTCGTGGGGGCCTTTTCCAGGTAGGTCCGTAGGGATACGGTGGGGAATGCTGTTAGGCAAGGAAGCTCTTCAACGGGCGAAGGATCAGGCG
>JAGOQT010000347.1 GCA_018007255.1 Phycisphaerae bacterium
GCCCCTATCCTTGCATAGGAGTCTTGGATGTGGAGTATTGAGCTGGCGGTCATGCTGGCCATGATCGCCGTCAACGGCCTGTTTGCGGGCTATGAGATTGCCCTGGCTTCGCTGACCGTGGGGAGGCTCCAACTGCTCGTGCAAGAGGCCAGGGCCGGGGCCAAGTCCGCCCTGTACATGAAGCAGAACATGGAGGCCAGCCTGGCGGCGGTCCAGCTCGGCATCACCCTAGTGGGGGCCATTGCCGCGGCCACGGGCGGCGCCGGGGCCGAGGGCAGCATCACCCCCTTCTTCCAACAGAGACTCGGCCTGCCTGAGTCGTATGCCAGCCTCCTGGCGATCACCGTGGTCGTGGTTCCCCTGACCATAGTGACCATCCTGTTCGGGGAGCTCGTCCCCAAGGTCTTCACCCTCCGCAACAAGGAGTGGGTGTGCCTGCGCCTCTCCCCGGCCATGCAGTACTTCTCCTACCTGGTCTGGCCTGCAGTGTGGTTCTTCGAGAACGCGGTCACAGGGGTGATGGATTGGGCGGAGCGGCTGTGGAGGCCCCGGATGGACGGGCCCGCCCGGTCGGAGTCCGCGGAGATGCAGGACCTGCGGGCCTCTGTGGCCTGGGCGAGGCTGTCCCGCCTAATCGGGCACCAACAGGAGCGGATCATCCTGGGGGCCGCCCACCTCTCCAGCAGGCCGGTCCGCGAGGTCATGCTCCCCGCAGACCACATGCGGATGCTGAACCTGGACGATTCCCTGATGCAGTCCATGATCACGGCCCACCTGGACATGCATACGCGGTTCCCCGTGACCGAGAAGGCCGAGGATCCGCAGGCCGTGGTGGGCTACGTCACCTTCAAGGACCTGGTCGCCCACATGCGTCTGGCCCCCCAGCAGCCGTCCCTGAAGGCGATCACCCGGGCCATTGCCAGCGTTCGCGACGACGTCCCCCTGGCTGCGTGCCTGGAACGCCTGATCCGGGAGCACAATCACATCGCCCTGATCCGCGATGCCTCCGACCGTGTGCTCGGCATGATCACCATGGAGGATATCCTCGAAGAATTGGTTGGGGACATCCAGGACGAGTATGACCGTCTGCCCAGCCACGTAATGCCTGCCGGAGAGGCCTGGGTCGTGGGCGGGGGTATCCCGCTGGACAAGCTCCGAGAGGCCACGTCCATCGACCTCACCGCGGACCTGCCCAGGCCGGACACCAAGACCCTCAGCGACTGGATCGTCGGCCATCTGCCCCACGACCTGGAGGCCGGGGAGGACCTCGAACGAAACGGGCGGCGATTCCTGATCCGCAAGGTCCGCAGGGAGAAGGTCATGGAGGCCCAGATCACCCCCTCGCAGACCGCCAAGCAGACCGGGTAGGCGGGGCGCCCTTCCTCATTCGCCGTGCCGGTTCGGCAAACGGACCTGGCCGCGCAGGATCTGGCGGGGGTCCGCCGGCAGTCGTGCAGCGGGTCCGGGACCGCGGACGTCGGACGCCTCGGTCTGTGCACGGCGGAACAGCGAGCCCCAGGGGAAGAAGTACGCGGCCAGGACCGGGTAGATCGCCAGGTTTCCCAGGCGCAGGGCATGGAGCCCCGCGAACACGAAGATCAGGATGTGCATCCGGATCACGTTGAGGTAGGGGCCGATCAGGGCGTCCTTCTGGGCCCAGACCAGCCTCTCCTTGGGGAAGTCCCTCCACCGATACCACAGGTTTACCAGGACGAACGGCCAGTACGACCCCAGGGCCTTCTCCAGGATCGCCTTAAAACCGGGATAGGCCGAGTCCCCTTCGACGAGGGGGAAGAACTCGTTGAGGAAGACGCTGTGGCCGAAGTGAAACGACCCGAAGTGCACGGTGAAGAAGCCCACCAGGAGGAGCCCTCCGGCCAAGGCGGAAGGCCCCAGGGCGGCCCCGGTTGTGCGGGCCCCCAACAGGATCGAGACGAGGATGTGGGCATACCCCACACACAGGCTGGAGATCCACAGGCCCCAGATCAGGTCCTTGGCCTGCCACCGCAGGACGGCGGCTAGGAGCACCGTCACCCCAAAGGCAGCCAGATCCAGGATGAGCTCCTGCCTGGGGATGCGGCCCCACCACGACGCAGTCCGGTCCGAGTCGTTCCCATTCATGGGGGATAGTATGCCGCCAAGCGGCCCCAGAGGCAAGGTGGCGGACTCCGTCGATTCTCCTCTGGACACAGCATGCGCCATCGACTACAAGCGGGCAAGTATCTCATCCATCCTGCGATGACTCTTGACAAGTCGATCCATGGCGAGGAGAAGACAATGACGACGGATCTATGTCCATCCGGGTCCCCGTGTGGCCTGTCAAGGAGGGAGTTCTTGGGCAGTTGTGCGGCCTGCGCAGCCGGATTCTCCGTGTTGGGGCTCCCCGGACCCAAGGCCTACGGCCAGGAAGCGGGCCCGGTCCTGCCCGCCGTGACTGCCAGGGTGCGCCTGGTCTTCACCCACATCCCCAAGGACCAAGCCACGTGGCCGAACATCGGCTACGACTACGACGCAAGGCAGAGAGATCTGACCGAGAGGCTCGAGAGGAGCTGTCCAGGCATCGAGTTCCTCCCGGTGACCGTCGGCAGTGCAGAGGAGGCCAAGACGGTCCTGGAGCACGACTCGGGGGTCGATGGCTACCTCGTCTACATGACGGGCATCTGGACCGGGGCGCCCCAGGTCATCGCCGCCGCTGGCCGGCCCACGGTCTTCGTCGACGACCTGTACGGGGGCTCCGGGGAGTTTCTGACGGCGTTCTCGGCTGCCCGGCGGAACAAGTGGAAGGCCACGGGCGTCTCTTCAAGCGACTTCAGGGACGTCATCGAGGCGGTCCGGTGCTTCCCGTGTCTCAAGAGGCTGCAGCAGTCAACCATCGTGCAGGTTGGGGGTGGCTGGGGTGAGACCGAGGGCATCCAGAAGGTCTTTGGGACCACGGTCGTCCCACTCCCCTTCGATGCGATCGACCAAGCCTACGGCAAGGTCTATCCTAGCCAAGCCAAGACTTGGGCGGACCGTTGGATCCAAGGCGCGGAGACGGTCGTGGAGCCCTCGCCCTCGGAGATCCAGAAGTCAGGGGCCATGTACCTGGCCCTCCTGGACATCATGGGCCAGCACAAGGCCCAGGCCATCACCATGAACTGCCTGGGCGGATTCTACGAGGGCAAGATCGCGGCGTACCCATGCCTGGGTTTCTTCCAGTTGAACAACGACGGTTTCGTAGGGGCCTGCGAAGGCGATCTGCCGTCCACCCTGACCATGTTGGTCATGGGCTATCTGACCGGACGGCCCGGCTACATCTCCGACCCGGTCATCGACACCTCCAAGAACCAGATCATCTACACCCACTGTGTGGCAACCAACAGGGTCTTTGGACCGGGCAGAAGGCCCAATCCCTATCGCATCCGGAGTCACTCCGAGGACCGCAAGGGCGCCGCGGTCGAATCCCTCATGCCCCTGGGCGAGACGACCACCACACTGGAGATCGATGCGGACAGGAAGCAGATCCTGTTCCACCAGGCCACCACCGTAGCCCATGTCGACGAGGACAAGGCCTGCCGCACCAAGCTGGCTGCGGAGGTCAAGGGCGACATCAATAAGCTCTTCAGCCACTGGGACACGTGGGGCTGGCACCGGGTGACCTTCTACGGTGATCTGAGGCAGCCCGTGCAGCACCTCGCCCGCCTGACCGGCTTCGAGATCGTCGACGAGGCGTAGCACGGACCCCGACAGCAAGGCCCCTCCCGCGGGGCCTTCCTGTCTGAGTCGTCCCCATGCAGGGATAGACCATACTGCTCCCCCCAACCGGCCCGCAAGGCGACGTGCAGGGCCCGCACGCACGGGCCAGGCGGGGCTACGGACCTGTGTAGGTGACCCTGATCGAGTCCTGCATCCCGGGCAGCACCTTGGAGCTGCTGTCGTATCCCTCGAAGACCAGTGTGTTCTGGCCCGGGGCCAGGTCCACATCAATCGACCAAGTCGTCACGTCCGTCCAGGCGACCGGGACCTCGCTCCCGTTCACCAGGATGGCATCGACCTTGACCGGCGCGGTCCCCTCCACCGTCCAGGGGACCGCGCCGGCACAGGTCGATGCCGTCCTGGGCAACG
>JAGOQT010000032.1 GCA_018007255.1 Phycisphaerae bacterium
CCAGGCGGCCCTTCGCGGGCGCGCCCCGGTCCGGCTGGAAGCCGCTGTCCCACGCCCCCTCCCCCGTGCAGACCGGCGTCTCAGTCCTCGCCGGCAGGGTGCGCGACGTCGCTGTGGCGCGCTCGCGGAGCACCACGAACACGGCATCCATGGGATCCAGGCTCAGCGGGACCGTTGTGCGGCCGTCGGCCATGCGGTAGGCCGCCGGTTCGATCCACCCCGTGTCCGGATGCCAGATCTCGGGGGCCTTGCCCGTGACCCGGAAGGTCGCCTCCAGGGTCTCCGCCCGGCCTCGGCGGTTGTTGACCCAGTAGATCTCGCCGTCGGGCAGTGCACGGTGAACGAACAGGAGGATCGTGTCGCTCTGCGGCTTGGAGTACTCGAAGTCCGGCGAGACCTGCAGGGCGGTCAGGGCCTGCACCGCCGTCTGGCCCGCATAGAGTCTGCCCTTGCCGACAGTCCGCTCGCCCCCTGCCTCGCCCCAGAGCTGATCCGCGATGGTCTTGAACTCGGCCTGGTCGTCGCTCAGACTCGGACTGTCCATGGGCTTGGGCCCGGCCACGGTCGCGCCTGCGTTCACCAGGTCGCGTATCCTGCGCAGGACCGCCAAGGGCATGTGTCGGGTGTTCCCATCCAGGGCCAGCACGCGATAGCTCATGCCGGTGGCCGTCGTCAGACACCCATCCTTCACGGCCAGGCGGTTCAGGACAACATCGGAACTGGCGTAGTCGAAGTTGTAGCCCTCCGGCAGATCCGGCGGCGCACTGCCGAACAGGGCGGTGATGTTCGTGTCCTCGCCGTAGTAGTACAGGACGTCCGCCACGAACTGCCCCTGCTGCAGCATGTAGGAACTTCGGGCCAGATAGGTGATCCAGGGCTGCGCGACCTCCGCCCAAGTCTCGTGCCGGGTGAACCACTGGCCGAACGGCCCCAGACTCAATCCGGGGATCTTGTCGTGGACCGGCTGGTGCACGGACGTGTGGATCACAAACCGGTTCAGACCCTGCGAGAGCTCCGCATCGGCCGTGGGCTTGAGGGTCTCGGGCGACCAGGACCAGGCCCCGCTGCCTGCGGTGAGGGACTCGGCGGCCACCAGATTCTGGCCGTAGATGTGGGCCACAGAGGCCGACTCGCGGATGTCGGCCGCGTACCCGGCCGGCACCCCGGAGGGGTGGCCTCCCGCCCTTCCCACCCACATCGCGCTCATCGGGACAGCGGCCGTGCGCTTGACCTCCATACCGTCCGCCACCAGGGCCCGCCCCGACTCGTGCGATTCGCTGTAGCGGGCCATGCCCCGTTCCCGCAGCAGTGCGGTCAACTGGTCGTAGTGGGCTTCGACCGTCAGATCGCCGATCGTCTTGCGGAAGTCCCACAGGAAGCGGTCGCTGGCCTGCGGACTCTCCACCACGTACCCCACCAGGACCGGCAGCCAGGGCCTCATGTCATAGCTGCGGCGATGGTTGAACTCGGCAATCATGTCGTCGGTCCAATTCATCTGCCCCGCCTCCCAACTGTCCGTGATCACGTACTGGAGGCCGCGACGCCCCATCAACCCCCCTGTCGCATCCTGGTACTGGTTCAGGTAGTTGTCGAAGTAGGCCTTCACGGCCGTGCGGCTGAGCTTGTCCACCTCGAGCCCCGTGGCCTCCGGCGACGCCGGGTGGTTGGCCGAGCCGATCAGGGAATACCCCAGGCGAAGCACGAGCCACTGTCCCGCAGGAGGGGTCCAGTCCAGCGAGCCGTTGTCGCGCATCTTGGACGTCAGGTCCACGACATCCTCCTTGCGGACCGCGTGCGCAGGGGACGCCTCCGGCGTAGCCTGCGCAGTCAGGCCCACGGCCGGCGAGAACGCCGCCTTCTCCTCGACCCGGTGGACCCATGCCGCGGTGCGGAGCACCAACTCGGCGATCCGAGTCCCCGGGGCCGGCGCGGCCATACCCCGTGCAGCACCGCCGAAGCCGCCGGAGGCCTGGGTCCGGAAGGTCACACGAAAGAACCTCGCGGTGGCACCTGGGAAGCCGATGCTCCGTGCGCCCGCCGGGATCGAGGCAACCACGCGGAACTCCTGGCCCTCGTCGCTGACCTCCACCGCTTGCCCGCTGTCGCCTCCGCCCCTGCCCCCAAAGCCCCTCCCGCCACCGGCCGCAATCAGGGTCAGCCCCCGAACGGCCTGGGGTTGGGCGAACTCGAACTGGATCCACGCCTTCTCGCCGGCCGGTGCGGCCGGCAACAGGGTGGCGGTCGCCACATCCCCGTCCGTGAGCGCGGCCAGGCTGAAAGAGCCGCCGCTGGAGGTCACCTTCGGTTGGAGCTTCACCATAGGTGGATCGTTGTCCGGCATCCGCAAGGCAACCACAGCGGCATCCGCGTAGAAGGGTTCGGGGGTCTTTGTGCTGACCGCCTCGGCTCCGAATCCGGTCCTGCCGCCTGTCAGGTTCTGGTACGCCCCGATGGTGGAAGGCGGCCTGGCCAGGAAGCCGGTGAACCGCTGTCCGCCGTCCACCCACGTCTCGCTCCACACGAACTTCTTCATGGCCTGGGCGGGCGGCACCCATGGACCGCCGCTCTCGCTCCACCCGGGCGAGCCCGCGATCGCCATCTCCAGGCCCAACTGGTCCGCCAGGGTCGTGGCATACCGGAAGGCCTCCTTCCACTCGGGCGTCATGTAGACCAGGCGATTCTCGACCACCTGGGGCGAGTTCATGGCCGCATCGAAGTTCTGGAAGCCTCCGATCCCGACCCGCTTCATCCATTCCAGGTCGGCCCGGATCCCTTCCTTCGTGATGTTGCCGTTCATCCAGTGCCACCAGACCCGCGGCTTGGCACGGTCCGGCGGACTCTCGAAGCCTCGCCGGAGGGCGTCTTCCGGGCCCTGCGCAGACACGAGCGGGGCCGACGAACCCATGGCCAGCACCGCGACTGCAAGAAGCCCCATCTCCCACGACAGCCTTTGCAGCAAACGACAAGAGACCTGGATCATGGTGTCTCCTCGAGAGCATCTGGAACAGGTTCCACTGGGTCCCATGATACCGGTGCCCTGCACGCGACTGCAATGGTCAGGGTCACCCGCATCAGGACGATACTCCTCCGCCTTCCACAGGGAGTTGCCTTCCTGCGCCCATCCGTGCCGGCCGTGTGCTTCAAGGTCGGACGCGCCTCAAGCCGGTCAGTCTCACAAGGACCCACTCGTTCTCTCGCTGTTGTCGGCCGTCGCCCGTGGTCACCACATCGCCCTCAAGGCCGGCAAGGAAGCCGGGCAGTTCAGGCTTCGAAACGACCGCGTAGGTCCTGTGCTCACCGTGGTTCTCCTGGAGGTAGGCGGCCAGCCCCGCCTGTTCGTCGAATCGGGTTACGCGCCGCTTCACATAGAACGGGAGAATCCCCGGGTCGGACCGCCACTGGCAGATTCGATCCCCGTCCTGAAGCGTCCTCCCGACGGATTCTGCGAATGACTGCCTGTCCCTATGCAACTGCTCCCGTTCGGACGGGAAGTAGGCAATACACCCCGTGACAATGATGGTCAGTATCACCGAGATCCTCAGCAGTTGACTTGAGAAGAGGTGCCCAGCCCAAGCCGATTCTCCACGTTCTTGCCTGAGCAGAAGCCAGAGAGGCACCAGGTTCAGAGAGAGCCAGAGCAGGGACGCGTAGCCTTGGCCGCGGAGGATCAGGCCCAGGCATAGGACCATAAGCAGGGCGAGGAGCACCTTCGCCCCGCGTTTCCATCTGCCCTGAAGGGGTGGCACCCGCGCAGCGTGAACCGCGCGGGCCAGAAGGATCGCGGACGCCGGGAGCAGCGGCAGAAGGTACTGTTCGCGGTAGTGCCCACCCAGCGTGAAGACAAGGAGCAGCACTGCACTTGCATCGATCAGGATCCGGGTGGGGGCGGCCGTCTCTCTCCGGTCTTTCCAGAGCCGGGGGATTACGAACGGGATGACCAAGCTCGCCGGAAGCGTCAAGTAGAGCAGGTTCAGAGGGTAGTAACAACTGAGAATCTCCTTCCAGCCCGCAAGGTTGTACAGGAGCGAACCGGAGAGTTGCGTTGTGGACAGGTCTATGCGAAGGTTCTTCAGACGCTGCTGCAGCAGGAACCACCAGGGAAGCACCAGCACCAGGAATATCGCAATCCCGACACACGGCCGGAGCACCTTGAGTGTCCGCCTCCGGTCGCAACCGCAGAGCAGGAACACCAGCATGCCGGCCAGGTACACGGCTGGGACCTGAGGTCCCTTCGTCAGCGTCGCAAGGCCCGCCATGACCCATCCGAGCCACGCATATCGGCGTTGCCGCGCAGTTCCGTCCTCGGCCTTCCACGCAACCATCCAGGCGAACAGCTGCAGCACGCCGAACAGGGCATACAGGAAGTCCGGCCGGGCATTGTGGGAGAGATGGAGGTAGCCCTGCATGCCCAGCAGCATCAGCGAGGCGAGTTTCCCGGTCGCCGGATCGAACAAGGTCGTCCCGACACGGTAGGTTGCGAACACCATGACAAGGCCCGCCAGGAGAGAGACCAGCCTCCCATGCCTGATCTGAACCTCCTCGCTGAAGGGATCCAGGCGGGAGACCATCGCGGTCGCCCAGTAGCTGGCCGGAGGCTTGTTCAGCCTCGGCTCGTAGTTGAAGCTGGGCAGGACCCAGTCTCCCTGCTCTCCCATCTCCCTGGCGGTCTCGATCACAAGGGCCTCATGGTCCTCAAGCGGGATGGAGTGGATTCCGGTCAGCGTGATCATCCAGAGGATGAGCAGGAGGACAGGCCACCTGCAGGTTTGCCATGTCATGCGCATCACTAGGTATCTCCGGGTCCGATTGTACCGGCCCACGGACCGCTCGTGAAGGGACAACAGCCGTGGGCCCAGCGGACGAGGCCAAGAACAGACCGGCTCAGAAGCAGAGTCTCATGCCCGCTTCCAGCAGGGGGCCCATCTCAGCATGGATGTGGTTCGGGACGGTCTGGTTGTCCTCGTAGTCGATCCGGCTCCAGCCGACACCCACGTAGGCATCCGCCCGGAGGCGTTGCGACTCGACGAGGCGGCAGTACCCCCGAAGGCCGAGGGTCAGGATGGACGGGGTGTTGGAGAAAGGCAACGACTCGAAGGCTCGGGCACACACGGAAAGCCTGGGGGTCAACGTCCAGCCCAGTTCCCCACCCAGTCGTACGGCCACCTTGGCGTAGGAGCGATCGACGCTGCCCGCGGTCCCATCCAGCGTGTAGTGAAAATCAAACAGCGCCACGTCCCCGCCAAGAGAAAGGGACAGATCGTTGCGATGCCCGGACCACCCCTTGAACGGGCGCAGGTACCCAAGCCGGTACCAGTCCAGTTGGACATATGCATCCACGCGATCCCCTGCGTCGAACATCACGTTCTGGCTGACGAGCGGGCGTACGAGCACCTCGTCACCCGACATGCGAATGGATTCCGCGCCGCCATACACCGCGTGCCGGGCCCACTGCACGCGTGCCGAACCTTCGTAGATCGAGACCCGGTCGAACCCGAGTTCGTCCAAGGTCGGCCTGCTCGGACTGGTCGTCCCCGGCTTGCCGCCGGCCGGCGTCTGCAGGTATCCATCGATCAGCCCGTACTGGAACGCCCCCTCAACGCGGATCGAGGGTTCCTCGCCAAGGATGGCTGCAGCACTCAACGCCATGCCAACCCATGCCCTTGCAGCCCACTTCAAACTCATCGTATCCATCGTTGGGCCTCTCCACACATTGGGTCGACTCCTAAGCCAGACCTCCCATTTGATTTCATCCCTGTGCTCCTCTCGGTACAGGTGCCAGGATACCCAGGTCGTGCATCTGATTTCGAGTCGTTCTGCTCATCACTTTGGCGTGTCTTTCTGTGGTAATCCGTCATTCTGCCACAAGAACCCGGCATTGCGCTGCTTTCTCGTCGCACCCCTACCGCCCTCTCCTCCTTGCCGCGCTCCGTCTTGACCCCGCATACGCTCATCCTGCCCCCTACCGACTGCTTGTCTCCGACACAGCCCCCGCAAACCTCCAGTACAGCGCTGGCATGAACAACAAGTTCAGCAGGGTAGATGTGAAGAGACCGCCCAGAATCACAATGGCCATGGGGCTCTCGATTTCGTGGCCCGGCCGACTGCCCCCGACTACGATGGGGACCAGCGCCAAGGCTGTGGTGAGGGTCGTCATGAGGATGGGCGAGAGCCGCTCCAGCGAGCCCCGGACGATCAGCGCTTCGCCAAAGGGCACCCCTTCCTGAGTCTCCAGGTGGCGGTAATGGTTGATCAGCATGATGCCATTGCGGGCCACAATTCCGAGCACGGTGATGAATCCCACAATCGAGCCCAGGGAGAGCACCCCGCCCGCCAGCCAGGCCGCGCCGATGCAGCCGGTCAAGGCGACGGGTAGGCTCAGCATGATCAGCAGTGCCAGACGGACGGAAGCGAAGTCCGTGTAAACGATTAGGAAGATACCCAGGGCAGACAAGGCCGCCACCCCAAGGAGGCGGTTCTTTGACTGCTGCCGCTCGGCATACTCCCCCAGGATCTCCGGATGATAGCCCGCGTCGAAATCGACGGTCTTGACCTTCGCAGCGATCTCGCGGGCTACGCTGCCCAGGTCCCGGCCGGTCACATTGCAGGAGACGTCGATATACCTCGAACTCGCCTCTCGGGTGATCTGGCTGGGTGTGGGAGCGATGCAGACATCGGCCACATGTCCCAGGGGCACTCCTCCGCCGTTCGGGGCGTCTAGGGGCAACGTCTGCATCGCCGCCACATCCCGGCGCACTTCGGGAGTTCCCCACACCGTCACGTCGAAGATCTTCTGGGCCTGATAGATCTCGCCTACCTTGGTCCCTTTGACCAGGGTTGTGGCGGCTCGGCGGACATCGGCCGGTGCCAGCCCGAACTGGGCCGCCGCCTCCGGCCGGAACCGTACTTCCACCTGCGGGATCATCGTCAGAGGCGGCACGTGCAGATCAACGATGCCCTTGATGTCGCCGATGGCCGTCGCGATTTCCTTGGCCTTCTGCTGGAGGACCTCCAACTCCGTTCCGTAGAGGCGAAGCACCACGGTGGCGCTGGTCCCGGTGAGGACCTCTTTGATCCGCTCCCGCAGGTACGTCAGCACGTCCCGCTGGAGGCCCGGATACCCCTCGACGGCCTCCTGGATCTTGGCGACGGTGCCATCGTAATCGACCTTGGGATCGACACTGATCCAAAGCTCGGTGAAGTTCGTGCCCACGACCTCATCGGCCACTTCGGCTCGGCCGATGTGTGCGCCGAAGTTCTTCACCCCGGGAATGGACCGCAGCTCCTTGCTGGCGCGGATCGTGATCCGGTCCATTGCCTCGACCGATGTGCCGGGCTTCTCCACAAAATGCATCAGGAAATCGTACTCCTTGAAGCGAGGCAGGAACTCCTCCCCCAGGAAGGGGATCGCGACCGCCGCGCCACCGACCAGGAAGACCAGGAAGATGATCGCTAGGCCCGGGCGCCGGATCAGACCTGGCAGAATGGCCTGATAGCCGCGTTTGAGAACGGCCACGAGGGGAGCGTCGGCCCGACGCAGCGTGCCGTGCGGCAGGATGAGCAGGCACAGCGCCGGGGTGAAGGTCAGGGCCACGAAGAGCGAAGCCATGATCGCCAGGATGTAAGACAAGGCCAGGGGACGAAAGAACTTGCCGCTCAGGCCCGGCAGGAAGAACACCGGCAGCAAGACCAAGGCGACGATCAGACTGCCATAGCACACGGCACTACGCACCTCCACCGATGCGTTGAGGACGACCTGAAACACCGATTGCGTTCCACCTGCCGCCCGGTGGAGGCGCAGACGTCGCATGATGTTCTCCACGTCGATGATCGCGTCGTCAACAACCTCACCCAGTGCGATGACCAGACCGGCCAGGACCATTGTGTTGATCGTCCCGCCACGGTAGCGCAGCATCAGAGCGGCGATGATCAGCGAACACGGAATGGCCAGCGAGCTGATCAGGGCTGTGCGCCAGTCGTAGAGGAAGAAGACCAGCACGATCACAACCAGCACGCAGCCCACCAGCAGAGCGTGGTTCAGGTTACGGATGGACTGCTCGATGAAGCCGGCGGGGCGGAAAATGGTCGAGTCGATCTGAAGACCCTTCAATCCCGGCCGCAGGGCATCGAGTGCCTTCTCCACATGGCGGGTAACCTCCAGCGTGTTGGCCCACGGCTGTTTCTCGACAATCAGAAGAAGCCCCGGTCCATCATTGATGATGGCATCGCCGATCGGGGCAGGAAAGCCCTCTGTCACCTCCGCCACGTCGCCCAGCCGGAGGGCCGCGCCGCTGCCGTACGCGACCACGACCCGGGCCAGATCCTCGGATGTGGCGATGGGCGAGACGTGTGAGACCGCCAGCCGTTGGTTGGGCGTATCCAGAAAGCCGCCGCCTGCCAGTTCCACGGCATCCCGCGCCGCTTGCTGCACTTGGTTGAGAGTCACGTTGTGCGCCCGCAGCCGGTCCGGGTGAACCAGCACTTGAAGCTGCCGGTCGCGCTGGCCCCAGATGGCGACGTTGGCCACGCCGACGATCGACATCAGCCGTGGCCGAATGGTCCACTTGGCTAGAGTGGTCATCTCCATCTGGGAAAGCTTGTCGGAGGAGATGCCGATCTTCAGCGCCCGGCTCGTCGAGGATAGCGGCGAGAGCATCACGGGAGGACGCGCGAGATTCGGCAATGCCCCCGTCACCAGGGCGAGGCGTTCCTGGACCATCTGCCGGGCCGCCTGTAGGTTGGTGCCTTCCTTGAAGAGCAGCACGACAGAGGAAAGTCCCAGCACCGATTTGGAGCGGCTGGTCTGGACCCAAGGCGTGCCGTTCAGGGCGTTCTCGATGGGGACCGTGACCAGCGCCTCAACTTCCGCTGTAGACAAGCCCGGGACCTCCGTTTGGACCTCGACATAGGGCGGCGCGAATTCGGGGAAGACATCGAGCGGCGTTTCACGGACAACGCGAATGCCCACGATCAGCACGACCGCCATCAGGGCAACCACCACGGCCCGCAGCCGCAACGACGTGGAGACCAGCCATGTCATCATTACTTGCCTACTCCAAACTCGGTGCCAAACAACTCGGCGGCCCCCGAACTGACCACTTTGGCCCCGACAGCCGGACCGCGAGACAGGACGGCCAGATCGCCAAGCACGTGATGCAGTTCGATCCGCTGGCGGACGTAGACATGCGGCCCCGTGCTTTGATAGACCCAAGCGCCGCCGTACATGTCATAGAGAACGCAGGAGTAGGGCATGACCAGACTCTGCTCCGTGGCAGTCAGGGCAAGAGTCACGCCGACCTTCTGGCCGGGCCAGTAGGAGAGGTCCGCGTTCGCCAGTTCATAGAACAGATCGGCGGTGACAGACGCCGAATCGGCCCTGAAGGGCGCCCCGACAGGCTCGGCGATGCGTGCTTCGGCCGCCGCGATATCGGCCAGGCCGTGAACCCGGGCGGGCTTCTTGAGGTCGACGGCCTCCACGTCGCCGACATAGACCGGAACTCGGACCCAAACCGGATCGATGTCTGCGATGCTCAGTAGAGGCGTCGAGCCGGTGACCGTCTGACCCGGGGCAACGTGCACCTCCTGAATCACGCCATCCACGGGGGACCTGATGCTCAGAGCGGAGAACCCGTCGGCGGCCGAATCGAGATCACCCTTCTTGAGGAGCTCCAGGCGGGCCTGGGCCGTTTCCAGGCTCGCCTTGGCGAGGGCCAACTGGGCCTGGGCCTCCTCCCACTCCCGGACGCTCCCCGCCTTGTCCTCCCGCAGTTGCTGAGCCCGCTTCGTTTTGGCCTGCGCCAGGTCGTATTCGATCTTGCGGAGGGAGATCGCCTCTTGCACGCTCAACAGGTCCCTCTCCGGAAGTGCCAGCAACAGCCGATACAGCGGCCGGTCCTTGGTCACCTGCTTGCCGGCCGCCAGAACCACTCCGTCGTCCGCACCCTGTAGCGTACCCGACAAGGGAGCGGATACCGTTACCGATCGCCCCGAAACGGGCATTACCTCGCCGCCAAACGTCCGGACCCTCTCCACCGGACGGGACTCGACGGCAGTCGTTTCGATTCCCAGCCGGGATTCGGCCTGGGGAGTCAGGGTAACCGTCGTCAAGTCCGTCTCCTTGACAGCGTTCTGGACCGTGGCCGGCTTGGCCGTCGGCTCGCGTTTCGGCGTCGGCTTCCTATTGCATCCCCAGAGGGCAGCGATCGCCGCGATCAGGCAGAAGTACTTCCCATAGGTACCCATGATGTCGTTGTCTCCTGTCTATACCACCTTCATTCCGACAGAGTAGTTGAGCTGGGCGGCGCTACGATGCAGTTGCGCCGCCAGTTCCGCTCGGCGCATCCGTGCCTCGGAGAGCCTCTGCTTGGCCTCCAGCACCAGCAGATAGGACACGTCTCCGGTTTCAAAGGAGCATTGGGCCTGCTGGGCTGCTGTCTCCAGGGAAGGAACGATATTGCCGTGCCACAAGGCGTGCTCCTCATGAGCCGCAACATACTGCGTGTAGGCTTCTCGAACCTGTAGGAGGATACTCTGGCGCACTGCTTCGTATTGCCGAGCCGCTTGTTCCATTTCCGCCCTGGCCCGAGCGATCTGTCCATTGTTCTGACTGAGGACAGGCACTTCAAACTGAAAGCCCGGTCCGATCGTCAGAAAGTCCTCGCCCTTGTCTTTGGCGTCGATGACGGCGATGAAGTTGTAGACTTTGGATTTCTCCCACCCGATGCGCCTCCCGGCGGCTTCGATCCGCAGCTCGGCTGCCCGCAGGTCCGGCCTCGCGGCCAGAGCGGTCCTGAGCAACTCATCGACCCTGACCGCCTTCTTCGAAGCGATCTCGGGGGGCACGATCTCGAAGGCCGGTTGCTCTGAGATCAGGCCCAGCAAGGCGAGGAGTCGCTGTCTTGAAAGGACGGCCTCCTTCGAGAGCCGCACAGAGGCATCGGCGGCCTGGAGGGAATCCACGTGGGCTACCGACGCCGCCAGCTCGCTGATGTCGCCGGCTTCGAGACGGCACGTGGCGAGAGCGGCGATTTCCCTTCGCACCTGAGCATCCTCCTTGGCCATACGGGTCTGCTCCTGCGCGAGCCACAGATCGGCGTAGGCCGTCCGAACATCGCGGATGAGACCGAGGCCGTGCTGGATGAGATTCTCCGCAACATCCTGGGCGTCGGTCTTGGCCACGGCGATGCGGCGAGGACGCTGCCAGAGGGTGTCTACGGGGATGTTCAATTTCGATTCAAGGAGTTTGGGACCGACCGGGAACATTAGAGAGAACACCGGGTTGGCCAGCATATTCGCCTGGATCAAATCGGCACGGGCCAAGCCCAGGGCCGCCAAGTCGCTCTGGAATTGGGCGTTGTTCCATAGGGCCACGGCCACCGCCTCGTCCTCGGACAGACCTTCCTGGAGCACTACCCCGTCGGGCAGATTCAACTCACCCGGTTTTGCGACCCGCCCAAGTTCATAGCCAGCACGTTCCTTGACCCCTTGGGAGACATAGGCCCGATCATGGCCGGACGGCGTCTCGCAGCCGGCCAAGAAGAGAACAGCCGCCACGAAAGCCGCGTCGAGGTGAAGCCTGGGAAGCCGCCGCGATCTCGACCGCGGCGCGGCGACGTTCTTTCCGCTCCCTGTGCGCATGCAACCTCCCTTCGAAAGGCCCTTGTCACCGGCATCGGTCTTCGACAGGGTGACCATCACGGGTATGGGCCATTCCCATTCCTGATCTGCCCCTCCTTGGTGAGTCCACTGTCTACGAGAGGATTCCACAGTCCTGGTCTCTATAGGGTGCTGGCGTATGCGGCCTGGCACAACCGGGCTCACGAGACAGTTCCGCGACGCCTGCCGGCGTCATACCGTTCAGGCTGCGGCACGGCCGGTCGTGACTGTAATCCATCCGCCAATGCTCCACCACCTATTTCCTCTGATCGATATGTCAGAACAACTCGCCATCGGGAGGCTCGTCACGCACTCGGCCATTGAACGACGCGTCCAGTACCCTCATGTTATCCTCCTGAAGGGTCCGGCGGCTCCACAACAGGCCGGGCGGTCCGGGTGGCCGCAGACAAATCAAGCATTGCCCCTGCCCTGTCCCTAATCTGCAATCACAGACCCCCTATTCGCCGACTCGGAGTCGGCCGAGCGGGCCGGTGGCGTATACTCGGCCCATACAAGACCCTCGCGTCGTTCCTCCCGAAAAGGTCTTGGGAGCTGGCCCTCGCAGCGGGCATAGTACCTAGGTCCAACCACGAGAATGACAGGTTCTCTTCTCCTCTGTCCGAGGATCAGGTCATTGATCTGCCCGACATCGAGCAGACGCCCCTGCGAGTCTTGATAGCCCAGGCCATAGGCGCATTCTCCCTTACTGCCCGTGAGGAAGACGTTGTTGCGCTTGCAGAACCAGCACACGGCCCCCACATAACGGTTCTCCGCGACGAAGATGCTCTTGCCGGAGAGGCCAGATGCCTGGGACAGGAGAAATTCGCCGGGCGCCTTCTTCGGCTGCAGGGCCGCAGCGGAGACGAAATGCCAACTGAACATGAACAAGACCGGCCCGGCACAGTAGAAGACGACCTTGGTATGCACGTCCCGTTGTGTGACGGCGGCCCGGCAGAGAACGACCCAGAGCAGCAGACCTGCAGCGGCGAGCATCCACTTCCACAGTGCCAGCGCATCCACCATGCCCGGCACGACAAGCAAGGCCACGACCAAGGCGAGGAGAAGGATACCGGCTCCCAGCATGAGCACCCAGACGCCGGCAATGAAACCCTTGGTGTCGTCCTTCCTCAGACAAGCCAGCCACCCGACCGCGATTAGAAACGCCAGGGGCGGGAAGCAGGGAAGAATGTAGGTGAGGAGTTTGCCTCTCGAAGCCGAGAACAACAGAAACGGAGGCGCCAGCCAGCAGATGGCGAGACGCATCATGGGGTGGCTCCAATTCGTATGCCGCAGACCCCTGACGACCGAACCGACGAGCGGCGTCCAGGGCATGGCCCCGCCGATGAGGATCGGAATATAGAACCAGAACGGCTCCGGATGCTGTCCTCCGCGTGGCGACGTGAACCGGGCGACATGCTCCACCCAGAAGAAGTAGTTCCAGAAATCCGGCTCTCGTCGGTGAATCAGGATGCCCCAGGGAAGTACAACGAGGAAGGCGGCGATCAAGGGCACCCAAGCCGTCCGCAGGCAGAGCTTGAGCCGACCCTGCCAGAACGCAAAGGGCACGATCACCACGACGGGCACCGCTAAGGCCAGGAATCCCTTGGTCAGAAAGGCCATACCACAGGCGACCCCCGCCAGCGCGAGCAGGATCATCCGAGTTCGGTGCGTCCGCGGTTCGTAGGCGATGTCCGAAGCCACGATGGTGGCCGTGACAAACAACGAGAACACGCTGTCCAGGACACAGACGACACCGATGGCCATCACCTCAGAGGACAGCAGAAAGACAGCCGTGGCGAGCAAGGGCGTCACCCTGTTGTCCGTCCATCTGCGGGCCCATAGCAAAAGCAGCACTGCCGTCAGGCCTACTGCAAGGGCAGACGGCAGTCGTATGGCGAATGCGTTCTCCCCGAGTAGTGCCATCGATGTGGCGTTCAGCCAGTACCCCAAGGGAGGCTTCTCGAAGTACCTCAGGCCGTTGAGATGGGGAACGATCCAGTCGCCCGAGGCCAGCATTTCTCTGGGGATCTCGGCGTATCGGGTCTCATCGGGGAGCACCAGGGGCCGCACCCCCAAGGGAAGAACGTATAGGATCAGGAACATCCCAACAATCGCCACCGGAAGCGTCAATCGCACGTCCACCTCGCCGGAAGATAGGTGTAAGGCACTTGATAGTAGTCAAGGACTCCCCATGCACGATGGCCCGTCAGTCTCTCCAATAGATAGGTCATGTTCAGACCGAGGCCGACGTAGCCGTAGCGATGCTGCCCGTGAAAGTAATCATCATCGCCGGAAACATACCCCCGCGTGTAGTAGCCAACGTGCACTTCCATCGCCTTCATGACGGGATTTCCGGTCCTGAACCAGCCGTCGAGCTTGAAGGCGAGCAGGAACTTCTGGCCGGAGTAGTCGGTGAGGATGTCGAAGCGCTCCCCGCGGCGGGCGGCCGGCGAGGGAAACCACTCCCAACGAAAATCGACCCTCTCCCGGACGGCGGGGAACCGGTGTCGCAGATAGGCCATGCCGACGCCCACCGTGTTCATGGCCTCGTCCTGCCAGCTGTACCCCTCGCTCACACTGAAACCATCTCCGATCTCGATCAGCGACATCGTCAGCCAACTGCTCGCCGCACCGATCAGAATGGCGTCGTTGTCGGAATACCCCCAATCCTTGTAGATTCGATTGTACACGCTTGCCAGGGCATAGCAGGTGAAGACGTGCCCGAGCTTGTCGGCGCCGCCGTAGGGGGTGTCACCGTCGAACCAGCCCTCGTTGGACGTGTTGAAAGAATGACTGCCGTAATCCCACCCGGCGAAACCAATCGCTGCGATGGCCCCCACAGTGGCCGCGTTCAGGGCGATCACCTTCCTCTGTCGAGACCAGTCGCCCACCGACCACCAGGGTGGTTTCGCAGAGACCTCCTCAGCCGCTGGCTCGAGCCCGAAATCCTTGTCGGGCAGCAGAGTCATGGTGTTCGTGGCGCCGGAGAGATCGTGCTCAGCAGCCGATGTCGTGGGTCCAGGCGTTGCCCACGGCACAGCCGCGGCCACAACCAGGAGCATGATGTATGTCGCCGGTTTGCTCACCGGGGTCCCTGCCGGGCTATGTCTGCATCGCATCCAGTTCTGTGAATGCGATGGGGAGACGAGTGAAGACGGGCGGCACAGAGGGCAGTCGCCAGTCCTGAATCCAGGCCATTGTGTTCCCATGACATCACTGCGACACCTGACAGGCGACCCGTCCCTCACGCCCGGGAATCGTGGCGGCCTCCATTCGGCCCGGCCCGATGGCCCCAGCGTCCTGGAGCAGAGTTCCCAAGGGGACGAACCCATGGCCCTGTGAAAGCGCCTTCATCAGAAACTGTTCGAACAAGTCCAGGCAGACGATGCCCTCGACTTCGGCGTGGATGGTAAGGACGTTGAGCTTACCGGGCCGGAGCAGGCTGAGCATGTACTCGTTGTAGTTGTCATTCGATACACCGTTTCGCCCGATGACCTCATCATAGGTGGGCAGTGTCACGGGGACTTGAGGCTGGGGCAGTTCGCCTCCCTCCACGACGGGCCGGAAGACGCTGTCCCCCCTGCAGTCGCTGTTATAGCGAAAGGCGAACTTCGCCTTCTCCTTCAGAACGCGGTCGTTGCATTTCCAGCCCGGGACGGCCGAGCAGACCGGCGGATGGCCCAGGAGCATTGTGAGCATTTCGGCTCCCCGGGCTAGTGATAGGCCAATGGCATCGCCGTCCATTTGGTCGATCCGCGACTGCCAGGCGTGATGGTCCCAGGCATGAAGCCCCACTTCGTGGCCGGCCTGGGCCGTGTCGCGGATAACGCCGGCAAGCCTCCTTCCGATGACCGGTCCGGGCCAGAAGGTGCCCCGCAGAACGATATCCCAGCCATAGAGGCGAGAGGCCCGCGTCCGGAGCATCTTTCCCAGAAACGCGGGCCGAAGCAGCCGCCACAGGTGACGCCCCATATTGTCCGGGCCCACGGAGAAGAAGAAGGACGCCTTCACGGAATGGTCCGCCAGCACTCTGGACAGATTGGGTCCGCCGTACTTTGCGCCGCGGAAGGTATCGACGTCGATTCGCAGGCCAATCTTCATGGTACACTGAGCCGTGCAGACCTCTTGGTGCCCGCGGAGGTCGTCGCGATGATCGTCGTGGCCGACCAAGGCGGCCTGACGGCCGCCGGGATGTTCAGCACTTCTACCCGATCTTCGTCGATCACGACCTCGCCCGTGCGAACCGCTTCCCGCAGGAAGAAGTCGAGCGTCTGCTCGACCGATTGCTCCAGCCCGATGGCGGGCGTCCAGTCGAGCAGCTTGCGGGCGTTCCTGATGCTGGGCCGGCGGTGCCCCACGTCCTGGTAGCCGGCGCCATAGTAGGAGCTGCTCTCGATCTCGCGGAACCCGGCGAAAGGCGGAAACATGGACCGCAGCGGATGCTCGTCGAACTTCTTCACGAGCATGCGCGCCAGGTCATGGATGCTGGCCTCGTTCTCCGGATTTCCAATATTGATGATGCGTCCGTCACAGACGCCGTCTTTGTTCTGGATGATTCGGAACAGGCACTCCACGCCCTCGGAGATGTCTGTGAAGCAGCGTTTCTGACAACCCCCGTCAATGAGAAGGATGGGCGTGCCCTCGACCAGGTTGAGAATCAGTTGCGTGATGGCGCGAGAACTGCCGATCCTCGCCGAGGTCAGACTGTCGAGCCGGGGCCCGATCCAGTTGAACGGGCGGAACAGGGTGAACTTGAGTCCTTCCTTCTGCCCGTAGGCCCAGATGACCCGGTCGATGAGCTGCTTGCAGCACGAGTAGATCCATCGCTGCATCCGGATCGGTCCGAGGATCAGTCGCGAATTGTCCTCGTCAAACTCCTTTTCATCGCACATCCCGTACACCTCAGAAGTCGAGGGGAAGACGACGCGTTTACCGTACTTGACGCAGTAGCGGACGACGCGAAGGTTCTCCTCGAAGTCCAGCTCGAAGACGCCCAGGGGGTTGCGCGTGTACTCGATGGGCGTGGCGATGGCCACGAGGGGCAGGACGATGTCGCACTTGCGGATGTGGTATTCGATCCATTCGCGATGGATTCGGATATCCCCCTCGTCAAAATGGAACCCGGGTCGCCCGATCAGGTGCTCGATGTAGTCCGACCGGAGATCCATGCCGTGCACTTCATACTCACCGCTGGCCAGGAGCCGCTCGCCCAGGGCGCTGCCGATGAAACCATTGGCACCCAGGATCAGGAGGCTCTTCCTTCTCGTTGCTTTGATCCGTGCCCCTGCGTGGGGGCCGAATCTCATGCCCTCCCTGAGATTCAGTTCCTTGGAGAGCTGCGTCCCCGTCACGTATACGCCGTCGGCGAGTTGGCCAGACTCAACGCGAACCGCTCCGCCGTCGCAGGCAACGACCAGAGGATCGGTCGAGACGATTGTACCCGGCGGCATCTTGGCGGTGTCGCACCGAACGACGGATACGGCCCAGAACAGGCACTTCTTGTCCCCCAAATGGCTGAATGCGCCGGGGTAGGGCCGGGTCACCGCCCTGACCAGATTTCGGATTTCATGGGGCCTCTGCGTCCATTGGATTTCGCCGTCGGCGGGTCGACGGCCGCCGAAGTACGTCGCTTCCGCGGCATCCTGCGGCGTGCGCGGGGCCGGGCCCTTCTGGATCCGAGGGAGAATCTCGTCGAGCATCTCCCCGGACGCGCGGGCCAGTTTCTCGTGCAGGCTTCTGGCCGTATCCACTTCCGAAATGGCAACCCTCTTCTGGGAGACGATGTCGCCTGCGTCTGGTGCAGCCGTCATATGGTGCAGAGTGACCCCGGTTTCCGTCTCGCCGTTGACCAGGACCCAGTTGACGGGGCACCTTCCGCGATACTTGGGCAGGAGGGACCCGTGCAGGTTGAAGCAGCCAGCCGGCGGGATGTCGAGGATCGCGGGCTTGACCATGCTGCGATAGTAGAACGAGAACAGGACATCCGGCGACATCTCCTTGATTCGACGGACCCATAGCGGATGATTGATGTCCTCCGGGGCGAACACGGGGAGGCCGCGGGATGCGGCCAGTTCCGCCACGGAATGGAACCAGAGGTTCTCCTGAGGATCGTCGACATGCGTGAAGACAGCGGCAATCTCGATGCCGTTCCTCAGCAGCGCCTCGATACCCACACAGCCGATGTCGTGATAGGCCAAGACCACCGCCCTCATTTCAACACCTCCGATTGCGATCGGGCCGGCATCTGCCCTTCCCCGGACTTCCTCCGGCCGATGACCCGATGAACAAAGTAGCGCGGCCGGGCCCGTACATCATGGTAGATGCGACCGATGTACTCCCCGACTAGGCCCAGGGCGACGAACTGGGCGCCGGCCAGAATGAACAGAACGGCGAAGAGGGTGAAGACTCCCTGGACCGCCCATTCAGCCCCATAGGCCAGTCGCATAGCGAGCAGGAAGACACCCAGCCCCACACCCAGGATCGATGTGATGGCGCCGAACACACTGAGCAGGCGCAAGGGAAACGTGGTCATGCTCGTGAGTAGATCGAACTGGAGATTGATCAGTCTCCACACACTGTACTTTGAGTCTCCGCGGGATCGCTCGGCGTGATGCACCTCGATCTCTGTCGCCCGTCGGGCGAAGCTGTTGGCCAGGACCGGAATGAACGTGCTCCGCTCGTGGCATTGCAGCATGGCATCGATGACCGAACGCCGATAGGCGCGGAGCATGCAGCCATAGTCGTGCATCATCACCCCGGTGGCCTTGCGTGCCGCGTGGTTGACGATCCGGGACGCCACGCGTCGAAAGACGGGATCGTGCCGCGGCGTGCGGATCGTGCCGACCACGTCGAATCCTTCGGCCACCCTGCGAACGAGCTTGGGAATCTCCTCCGGAGGATTCTGCAGGTCGGCGTCGAGCGTCACGACGATCTCGCCCCGGGATTCGGCGAAGCCCGCCATCACGGCGGCGTGCTGGCCATAGTTACGGTTCAGTAGAACCCCCACAACTCTGTCGGCGGTCTGTTCCGCCGCCTCGCCGATGATCCGTGGCGAGGCATCCGAGCTGCCGTCGTCCACCAGGACGATCTCGAACGACTCTCCCATGTCGCCACACGCCTTCAGACAGCGCGTCAGGAGTTCCTGAAGGTTCTGTTCCTCATTGAATACAGGAATGACCACGGACACCCGCGGAGGCATTCCTGCCGTGAGCGGCTCATCGAAACCTCCTTCCCATTGGCCGTTCTGCTGCGCCGACGGCATCGCGTGGGGAGGGCGAAGCGGGCCTATCTCCCTCTGTGGGGGATTATCCAGGCCATGAAGCATCCCTTCTGTTCCTCCCATGGTTCATCTTCTCCTTTGATCTGTGTCACGGAGGCGACGCATCGGCTTAGCCAGGTCCAGATAGAGCATCATGTCCCATCAGCCCCCACGCGGCTTATCGCCTCCGGAGTTCCAGCTTGGCTGGCGGTGCAGCACCGTGTTCTCGTACAACACGTCCTTTACAGCATTCACCACATCATCGACATCATCGGAGGTCATGTCGGGGAACAGAGGCAACGAACAGATCCGATCGGAGTTCCATTCGGTGTTCGGCAACATGCCCCGGCGTATGCCCATAGTCTCCCGATAGTACTTCTGGAGATGGATCGCCCGGAAGTGAAGTCCAGTCCCGATGTTCCTCTGCTTCAACCGTTCCATGAATTCATCGCGGGTGAGGCGTGCTTTGCTGAGGTCCAGCCGCACAATGAACAGATGCCACGCATGTGTCATCACGTAGGGAGGCTCGCTCAGGGGAATGACTTCCTCGATCTCCGAGCGCCGCCCCCGGTATTGCATCGCCA
>JAGOQT010000348.1 GCA_018007255.1 Phycisphaerae bacterium
GGGGCCCCAACACGATCGGGCCGGCCAGACAGAGGTTGGGCCGGATCCAGGTCCCGCCCGCGCAACTGGCCCGGATGCCGAAGAGCACCAGGCCCGGGACCCAGGTGATCAGGGACAGCAGGACAAAGAGGACGGTCATCTTCCCGGCCACGTACCCGGCCCTGGAGAAGGGACGGCTCAGGTACAGGGCAAGTGCTCCGTTGGACAGGTCCGGAGAGATCAGGGTCGGTCCGACAAAGGCCGTCAGGAGGAAGGCCAGTCCGCCCTGGATCACACTGAAGACGTAGAAGAACCGTCCGTCGATCGCGGGCAGGGCCCCGGGTCTGAAGCTCAACAGGGCCAAGGCCGGGCTGTTGTGGGACAGGTAGATCAGCGTGGCGCACCCGATGGGGTAGAACAGGCAGACCGCCATGAAGAGGACCAAGAACCTGGACTGGAACATCCGGGCATAGGAGTAGCGCATCAGGATCAGGAATCGCCATCCGGTCTTGGTCCGCGGGCCCTCGTAGTCCTTGTAGGTCTGCTTGTAGACCGCCACGTCAGGCCTCCATCGCCTTGAGGAAGATGTCCTCGAGCGTATCTCGCCGGAAGCTCAGTCGCCGCAGGGGCAGGTCCCGGTCCGCGGCCACCTTGTAGATCTCGCGGAGTTGGAAGCCCTCGGGCAGGACCATCTTGAAGCGTCCGCTCCCAACGGCCTGGCACTCGCATCCGAGCCCCGAAAGGGCCTCTGCCAGGCCGGGATCGTCGCCGGAGGTCTCGAGGTCCACGAACCGCTTGTTGGAGCTTCGTTCCTCTTGGAGATTCGAGGTGTGGACAATCCGGCCGTCCTTGAGGATCAGGACCTCCTCGCAGATCTCCTCCACGTCCCGGAGCAGGTGCGAGCACAGCAGGACGTGCATCCGGCCCGAGTCCCTGATATCGCGGATGAGGCGGATCATCCTCTGTCTCGCGGAGGGGTCCAGGCCGTTGGTGGGCTCGTCCAGGATGAGCAGGCGGGGCCCGTGCACAAGGGCCTGGGCGAGCTTGGCCATCTGGCGCATGCCCAGGGAGTAGGTCCCGAGCTTGCGGTAGCGGGCCTCCCCCAGCCCCACGTAGAACAAGACCTCGTGGGCCCGCTCCAATGCGGCCTCTGCAGTCAGCCCGGACAGCTCGCCCATCATGCGGACAAACGATACGGCCGTCATGTCGGCGATGAAGGCGTCGTTCTCCGGCATGTAACCGACCCCCTCGCGGATCCGGCCGATCTGGTCCCGGATGTCGTGGCCGAGGACCCTGGCCGTGCCTGCCGCCACAGGGCAGAAGCCCAGCAGGGTCTGGATCAGGGTCGACTTGCCTGCCCCGTTGGGGCCGAGCAGTCCGAGGGTCCGGCCGGACAGGGCCACGTTGAGGTCCTTCAGGATCTGTCGCTTCCCGAGGTGCACACTTAATCCCGCGAGTTCGATGACAGGCTGCATAGGATCGGCCTTCCAGTGGGCGCATGATCGCACCCGGCTCAGGCAGCATCTTACCCAATCCCAGGCCCGGATCAAGGGTGCCCGGGCGGGCAACACAGGCCCGGTCAGAGGGGGTACCCGTCACCTGCAAGGGCCGGCCAGACGCAACGCTCCAGGGCCCTGGCCCTGTCCGCTGGGCCCACCAAGTCAACCGGCGGAGGGTGCGGCCACCACCTATTGTGCTGAAAATAAAGCCATGACTTCTCAATGCGCCAAGACATCCATGGTCCTGTTCGGCATCCTATATGTTAGATGTTCCGATAATGTGTCTGAAGGAGGCCTACCATGGGGAACAGAACATGCTGCCGTACTGCCATACTCCTTGCGCTGCTCGTGGGCTCGCTTGCCCACGCGGAGGTGTTCGTGGACGACTTCAACACCCCCCGCGACTATGTGGGACAGGGCGTGGAGGGGACCATCTGGGATGACTTCATCGGCTGGATGGCGGGCGAGACCGTGGATGCCCTCAATGCCTCGGTCGATCGTCCCGGGGAGCTCTACATGGCCTCCACGAGTGGGACCTGGGACTCCCCATGGGATCCCCTGAGCCCATTTCTGTTCAAGGTCGTCCAGGGCGACTTCATCGCGACCGTCCGGATCGCCGGGTATGCGGGGACCGCGGCTTCGCCCGTGTACCACAATGACGGGGGTCTCATGGCCAGGGCCTTCAGCAGTGACGCAGGGGAGGGCGAGGACTGGATCTCGATCGACTACTTCCCCATCTGGAACTGCGGCAACTTCCTCTGGCAGGCGGACAACGACGTCCGAAACGAGGCCTGGGGCTGCAACAACGGCAAGCGGTGGAACCTGGACCCGTGGCTCCAGCTCGAGCGGTCGGGCAACGTCTTCCACGCCAGGACGAGCAGGGACGGCGTCACCTGGACGGCGATGCCCTGTTCTCCCAAGACACGGAACGACCTCGCCGGCCTGCCGCTGATGGTGGGGCTTCGCCAGAGCACCTACATGTCGGACCCGGGCTACGTGGCCTTCGACGACTTCAGGCTTGAGGTCATCATCAAGCCCAAGGCCCATGACCCCGTGCCCGCCGACAAGACCGCCAATGTGGCCGTGTCCGTAGTGACCTGGACGCCGGGAGACTTCGCCGCGATGCACGATGTGTTTCTGGGCACCAGCCTGGACGATGTGACCAACGCCACCACGGCCACGGCCCAGATCTACAAGGGCAGACAGGCCTCCAGCACGTACTCTGTGGACGCCCTGGATCCGGGCGTGACCTACTACTGGCGGATCGACGAGGTCAACGACGCCCACCCGGACAAGGCGTGGAAGGGCGACGTCTGGAGCTTCACGCCGATCTCTGTGACCGCCTGGAACCCAAGTCCTGCGGATGAGGCCACGTGCGTGCCCGCTGACGCGGACCTGGCCTGGGGTGCGGGCGCCGGGTCGAACCGGCACGATGTGTATCTGGGCACGGACCAGGCCCTTGTGGCCGAGGCCACCACGGCCACGGCCGCGGTGTACAAGGGCAGGCAGGCCGGGACCACCTATGACACCGGGAACCTGGCGAAGGATACCCTCTACTTCTGGCGGATCGACGAGGTGCAGTTGTCGGGCGGGAAGGTCCTCGCGAGCCACAAGGGCGAGGTCTGGAGCTTCAGGACCCTGCCTCCGATCTCCATATCGGACCCGCATCTGGTCGGGTGGTGGAAGCTCGAGGGGGACTGCGCCAACAACGACGTCGTGGTGGATTCGTCCGGGTACAACCGGCATGGCACGGTGCACGGAGACCCGAACTGGGCGCCCGGGGTGGACGGGGGCGCCCTGGGCTTCGACGGCCGCGGCACGTACGCCGAGCTGCCGATCGGAGATCTGATCGGGTCGCTCACCAACTCGAGCTTCATGACATGGGCGAACTTCTCGAACTCCGGCGGCGCGTGGCAGCGGATCTTCGATTTTGGCAAGGACCCCAATGTCTATATGTTCCTGACGCCGCGCATCTACTTCATCGATCCCATGCGTTTCGCGATTGCCACGGACGGTGCGGGCAATGAGATTCAGGTCGATGACAATGCCGCGCTTCCCAGCGGATGGCACCATGTCGCTGTGGTCATCGATGCCTCCGCCAGTACGATCATCCTCTACCTTGACGGCGAGGAGGTCGAACGCAACGCGGCCGCCACACTGACTCCGAAGGACCTTGGCACAACCACCCGCAACTGGCTCGGCCGGTCGCAATCCGAGGACGATGCGCTCTACCTGGGTCTCCTGGATGACTTCCGCATCTACGACCAGGCCCTGACCCAGGGCGAGATCGGCAGGGCCATGGCAGGGGACCCGCTGTTGGCTTGGAATCCCAAGCCCGCGGACGGGGTGCTCACGGACCTGCTGAACGTCTCGCCTCTGACGTGGTCCCCGGGCACAGGGGCCGTCCAGCACGCCGTCTACCTCGGCACGGATGCCAACGCCGTGGAGCAGGCGGACCGGTCCGACACGACCGGCATCTTCCGGGGCCTCGTCGACGCCAACAGCTACAGCCTGCCTGCTGCCCTGGAATGGGGTCAGACCTACTACTGGCGGGTGGATGAGCAGGATTCCGGCGGGGCCGTGAACAACGGC
>JAGOQT010000349.1 GCA_018007255.1 Phycisphaerae bacterium
TGCCCTCTGCACCCGGGGCACGAATGCATATGTTGAGGCAGGGCGTCCGCCTGTGTCGGGTCCAGGAGACGCAGCACGTGGTCCGCGATCCGGTCCTGCATGGCCTGACAAGGGGCGTTCATCGGGCGTCTCCTTGTTCCACGAGCAATTGGTGAAGCTGCCGCAACCCGGTCCGCAGACGCTGGTATACGTTCGATGCGGACATGCTCAGGTGCTCCGCCACCTTTGGCACGCTCCGGCCGTCCAGGTAGTACATCACCAGGGGAGACCTGAGCGGCTCAGGCAGCCTGGCCAGTGCCCGGTCCAGGTCGATCGAGTGCGTGGCCTCCTGTCCGGCACAAGGACTCACCAGGTTGTCTGCGGAGCGTTCCATGTGTTGCCTTCTTCGAAGCAGGTTGATGGATTCGTTCCTGGCGATCCGCATGATCCAGGCCCTGAACTGGGCCCCGTCGCGAAGCCTGCGGACCTGTGTAAAGCCCTTCAGGAACGTCGATTGGGCTGTGTCCTCGGCGTCACAGGGCTTGCCAAGGATGCCCAGGCAGGCGAGGAATACCGGCTTGTAGTACAGCCGGATCAGTTCTGCGTAGGCCTGCCTGTCGCCGCCACACGCGGCCGCTACCAGCGTCTTGTCCGTCGAACCTTCCACAAAGGAGCTCCTTAACTGCAGTTCTACCACAAAGACAATCGAGCAGGGAGCGGTTTACACTGGATCGCCCTTGCATCGAGGAAAGGTGCACAGTACCATGGTGATGCAGGCCCTGCCGGGCAGCCGGTTCAGCCGATCGGGGTCCCTGCAGAGACGACGGGTCGCACAGGACCGACTGGGCCTGCAGAAGCCTACCTTCGACGGAGACGCCAGATGAAGACGAGAGCCTTCACCCTGATCGAGCTGCTGGTCGTGATCGCGATCATCGCCATCCTGATGGCCATCCTGATGCCCTCACTCCAGCGGGCCAAGCTGCAGGCTGCGTCGGCCCGGTGTCTGAGCAACACCAAGAACCTGTCCTTGGGCTGGTACATGTACATGTCTGAGAACAGCGGCCGGATCATGAGTGCCGAGGACGACGGCACGGTCAACGGGAAGTTCATCGGGTGGTGCGGGATCCCCCGCGACGCAGCCGGCAGACTGTGCACCAACAGCCAGGCGAACCCCCCGGTCACGGACGACGACGAGATCCGGGGGATCGAGGCGGGCGCCCTGTACCCGTATGTGAAGAGCCCGAAGGTCTATCACTGTCCGGTCAGCACGGTCAAGAGCATCTATGACCTGACCCGGGTATTTGTCTCCTATTCGATCCCCTTGTGTCTGAACGGGACTCCGGACGCGGACGGCTCGGCCCAGATCAAGAACTACAACCAGATCAAGTCCGCCTCGAGGCGCTATGTGTTCGTGGAAAGCGCGGAGACGCGGAACTGGAATGAGGGCCATCACTTCGTGCTGGCCGCCCCCGAATATACCAATGCGGCCAAGTGGGGCTGGTGGGGGCCCATGGCCGTCAACCATGGCAACAGCAGCGTTCTGGGATTCTGCGACGGACACTCCGAGGTCCGCAAGTGGCGGGACCGGTATACGATCGAGCGTGTGGACAAGCTGACCAAGTCCAAGGCCACGGTCTACGGCCAGGACTACCCGCCCCCGGATCAGACACAGGACATCACCTACATGGCGGACGGCTGGGCCTTCCGCCACAGACTCATCCGCTAGGGGCTAGAACCAGAACCGCACGGTCCCGCTGATGGTCACGCTGGTCCGTGCGGACTTGGTGTCGTGCCGTATGACCATCTCCTGGAAGGGCCGCCAAGCGCAGTGGCCGCCCAGGAACAGGATGTTGCCCCCGGCCGGCTGCGGCCCCTTCATGTGGCCGCTCTGGTGCCCCTCGGGCACGTGCTCCGTGACGATCCCGTAGAATCGGTCGGTCGTGCCTTCCACGGTGTTGCCCACGGACGGGATGGCGTCCGCGGCCAGCTCAAGCGAGCTGGCGTTGCGCATCGTCACCTTGGCCAAATACGGCTTCTTGTAGGCCTCCGCGAGGGCATTGAGATAGTCAGCGCCGCCTCCCCGCTTGCCCATCCAGGCATAGCCGATCACCCTGCGCCGGGTGTTCAGCTCCCACCACTTGGTGATCACGTCCTTGTCCTTCACGGACAGGGTGACCCCGGGGCAGTACAGGATGTCCCGCTTGGCCCCGTTCTCGGTCAGGTTGTCCGCGGTCCCCCTGGGCACGTCCCAGAGCCAGTCCCCGTCCTTGGGAAACACAGGCAGGAAACCCTTGTTCTCGTCGGCGTACATGTGCGAGGCCAGGCCGACCTGGCGGAGGTTGGCCATGCACCTGACGCGGCGCCCCCTCTCCTTGGCGGCCTGGATCGTGGGCATCAGGATGCCCATCAGGATGGCGATGATCGCGATGACGACCAGCAACTCGATCAGCGTGAAGGCCTTGGATCGACTCATTAGGTTGACCTCCTTCTGGCCTCAAGTTGTTCGCCCATTGTGTGCCCTGGGCACTGCCTTCCGGACCCAGGTCCTAGAACCACTTTCTAGTGTACTGGATAGACTGGAGTTAGGTCAATCCCTTTCTTTGCCCGCTTTCCGTTGAAGATGGGTTGTGGTTCTGCTATGCTGTTATCGGTCGTTGGAGGATACTGGAGCAGGACATAGGTGGTGATCAAGCAGCCTGTTGGCATGGCCGAACTAGGACTGGACAGGGGAGGGAGTCCAGCCTGATCGGACCGGGCCCGGCAGGCCGGACCATACGCCTGACCGCGTGGGCCGGGCAAGCAGACCGTAAGGTGTGGCTTCGCTTTGGAGGACGAGAGTATGTCGACCAGAGGATTCACCAAGTTGCTTCTGCTCCTGGGGATATCGCTAGGACTGCTTGCCACGGAGGGTAGGGCCGTAGACATCTTGTTCATCTCCGCCATGAACCCGGACATGCAGGCCGGGGATGACGCCCTCAAGGCCTACATGGAGGGCCTGGGGTACACCGTCGAGTACCTGGACGACAACGTGAATCAGGCCGACACCAGGACGGCTGCAGCCGCAGCGGGCCTGGTCTTCATCTCCGAGTCCTGCAGCTCGCAACAGATCCGGTATGAGATCACGGGGCTCGAGGTCCCCATGATCATCTCCGAGGCCTGGGCCTGGGATGAGATGGGTCTGACCGCAGGTCCGGCCATCACAGGCCCGGCCGTGTTGACCACCGACATCCAGATCGTGGCTCCGGGCCACCCCTTGGCCGCGGGTCTCAGTGGAACCGTGCCTGTCCTGACCGCCATTACGGGTGCGCGCGGCAATGCCCGGTTTGGCGACGGCGTTGCGGGGTCCAAGGCGACCGTCATTGCCAGGGCCACCCTGACGGGCGGTCAGACCTATGACGTGTTGTACATGTACCCCAAGGGGGCGGCCCTGCCCACGGCCCCCACAGACACCCCCCCGAGCCCGCAGATCGCGGCGGACATCCGCATCTGTTTCGGCTTTGACGAACAGGGGTACCTGCTCTGGAACGACAATGCCTATGCCCTGCTCGGGGCCGCGATCAAGTTCGTGTTGGGCGATCCGCGTGCTGCGGTCATGCCCAGGCCTGCCAACGGTGCGGTCGACGTGCCGCGGGATGCGGCCCTTGTCTGGACGCCCGGGCCGGGCGCGGTAGCACACGACGTGTACTTCGGGGCGAGCCGAGACGACATCGATGCGGCCACCCGAACCGATCCCAAGGGCCTCCTGCTCAGCCAGGCCCAGGACGCCAATACCCTGGACCCGGCCGGGCTGTTTGAGTTCGGCAAGGACTACACCTGGCGGATTGACGAGACCCTGTCCGACTCCTCGCTCATCAAGGGGACCCTGTGGTCCTTTACGGCCGAGACCTATGCGTATGCCCTGACCACGCCCATTACGGCCACGGCCTCGGGCTCGCTGCAGGCGGACACCGTGCCCCAGAACACGGTCAACCACTCCGGGCTGGATCCGGACGGCCTGCACTCCACCGCGCTGGGCGGCATGTGGCTCAGCGGCACCGGGGGCCAGTCGCCGCCCTGGATCCAGTACGAGTTCGACC
>JAGOQT010000350.1 GCA_018007255.1 Phycisphaerae bacterium
AGTATGAGCGACGCCACGTTGATGACATTGATTGCGGTCATTGGTTCGAACGGCAGGAGGCTTGCCAGCCACGGAACGGCCGGGCGATACCGGAAAGGGGGCGGGACGGCCGCGGCACCCGCCACCTACACGAACCCGATTCTGCCGGGGGACTGGTCCGATCCGGGCCTCATCCGCGTGGGCCAGGACTACTACTCGGTGCGATCGAGCTTCGGCTGGCAGCCCGGGTTGCCCATCGTGCGCAGCCGGGACCTCCTGCACTGGGAGTACATCGGGCACGGCTTCACCTCCCACCCCAAGCTCCTGCCTGGCGACACCCGCGGCGGCATCTGGGGCGTGGAGATGGGGTGGAATCCGAACACCCGGCAGTTCCTGATCTATGCCCCCACTCGCGACGGCGAGGTGTTCGTCTACTACGCCGACAGGCCCGAGGGGCCGTACCGGGTCCAGAGCCTCGGCGCGAACCTGGGCATCGACCCCGGCTTCTTCGCGGACGAGGACGGGCGGCTCTACTTCCTCACGAACCGTGCGTTGATCCACGAGCTGGAGCCAGACGGTCTGTCCATCAAGGGGCCGGTCCGGCAGATCGACCGAACCCGCTACCGCCTCTTTGAGGGGCCCGATCTCTTCAAGCACGGCATCTACTACTACCTGCTGCTCTCGGACGGCGGCACGCTGCCCCACGAGCCGAGCACGATCACGTCGCTCCGCGCAAGGTCGCTCGAAGGGCCCTGGGAGTCCGACCCCGAAAACCCCGTGATGTTCTCGACGGACAACGGCGCCCGGTTCGAGTCCCCGGCGCACGGCACGCTCATCGACACGCCGTCAGGCCAGTGGTACATCGTCTACCACGCGCATGAGCCCGCGTACTACACGCTGGGACGGCAGTGCCTGATGGAGCCGATCGAGTGGACCGCCGACGGCTGGTGGAGGCCGGTGGGGGGCAAGGTGCCCGCGACTTCCGCGAACGCCCCGGCTCTCCCATCCGTGCCGCTCCGGCTCCGGCAGTCGGACGAGTTCGACCGTCCCGACCTCGGCCTGCAGTGGTTCTTCACGTGTGCGCCGGACTCCTCGGGCGGGGCATGGTCGCTGCGAGAGCAACCGGGCTCGCTGCGGATCCGCACACAGAAGGGGGATCTCCACTCGCTCGAGGCGCTCCCCGGCGTGTTCCAGCAGCGCGTCACGGACAAGGCGTTCGCCTTCGAGACGCGCGTCACGTTCGACGCCCGCGAGGGTTGCGAGGCCGCCGGGCTTCACATGTACCATGATCCTCTGATGAACTTCTGGCTCGCGACGACCGTGCGCAACGGCCAGAAGCGCATCGCGGTGGGCAGGCACACGCTGGGCGTCCGCCAGGACCTCTGGTCCGTCGCCAATCCCTACGGCGAGGGGCCTGTGCACCTGAGGATCGTGGTCGGCGATCCTGAGACCGCCACCTTCTTTTACAGCCCCGACGGCAGGGATTGGAGGCCGGTTGGCGAGTCGATCTACTTCGGCGCATCCGGCCACCACCTCCGGGACGGCAGGCGTGGAGACCCGGACCTCGGCTGGGTCGGTCGCTACAAGGAGCCCAATGTGCGGCCCGCCGAGATCAACGGTCTGCCCAAGAACCAGCGCCAGGCGCAGCGAGGAGGCAACGTCTGGACTGCAGCCACGTTCGGCGTCTTTGCCGTGCAGGACGGGGCCACGGACCAGAAGGCCGCGGACTTCGACTACCTCCGCGTGCGCGTCCATCCAAGCGGGGCGAACAGCTCGCTTGAAGGAGAGGCCCCGTAGTCTCTTCTCAGGCCCCTGGCTGGTGAGGGCCCTCGCCGCGGCCGTTCTGAGAGGGGTGTCCTACGGGTCTCGCCACTGGGCCGGGGGTCTGACCCTGAGCCTGATCCCGACGGACCCGGTGTTGCTCGAGGCCGGACCCGTGACCGGCGTGTCTTGATCGAACAGGCGCACGAGGTATCGCGTGTTCTCCCGGACCGGGCACTGGACCCAGACGGTTCCCTTGTCGCTGACGAACTGGGTGTGGACAGGCCTCTGGCCCGGACCCAGGACCTGGACCTCAAGGCCTTTGTCTCCGGCCTCGTCGATCGAGTGCACCACACCGACCTGCAGGACTCCCTCCAGGCCTCCCAGGTCAGGGATCTCCACGGGCAGGTCCACCTTGCGGTCGGGCCCGATCCGCCAGCCCTGGCGGGGCAGGAGGGTCCACCTCTGGAACTGCCTGTCCTGGGGGTCGTACACAGCCCCGACCCTGATCGCCCCCACGGAGAATCCCTTGGCGTGCACGGTCACCTGCACGATGTGGTGAAAGGAGTCCGGCTCCAGTTCCTTGTCCAGGGAGCCGCCCGTGGTGCCGAGCCTGTAGTATCGGACTCCGTCCCGCATGCCGTCGAACTGGAGTCTGTGGTGGTGGCCCCCAAACACGGCGGACACGCCGGCCCTGCTGAGCATGGGGTGGATCCGGTCCCAGTCTGCACCATAGTCCCCGCCCGTCCAGCGGGGCTGGTGCAGGAACACAAAGATGTGCCTGGCGCCTCGGGCCCTGTCCAGTACGGACTCCAGCCACCGGGTCTGTCTGGGGCTCATGACCTGGGCCTTGGGATCTGTGAAGGACTTGTTGCCTGTGTTGGGGTCCCCCTCGTCCGTGTACAGTACGATGAACCAGCAGCCCTTGTGCTGGAACGCGTACCAGAGCGGCCCGAAGTGCTCCTCATAGTCGGACTCATGCTCGCCCGGTGGCTTGGGCAACTTGGTGCTCCAGTACACGTCGTGGTTGCCCGGCGTGGGGAACCAGGGCATGGCCAGGCCGTCCATGACCTGGCGGACCTCCTTCATCTGGACCAGCCACCGGTCCCGGTCGCAGTAGCCCTGGACCATGTCGCCCACGTTGAGGACCAGGTCCGGGCCCAGGAGGTTGGCCTCGCGGACCGCCCTGCGGAGCACGTCCACGTTGTTGGGGCCTGCATCCGTGGCGTCCGCCAGGACCACAAAGGAGAAGGACTCGGCCCCCAAGGGGGGCGCAAGGGGCCTGGCCCCCTCACGATCCGTGAGGACTGGGGCATTGGACCCGATTTGCACGCACCCCGCGCCCACCCATGCGAGCCACAGGACTCCCAGCCTGAACGCTATCCTCTCAGCCACGGTTCGAACCTCCTGGTGCGTGATGCCTCAGCGGGCCCTCGCCTTGCCCGTCAGTTCGTCCGCCAGGGCCTTTGCGCCGTAGACCCTGCGCAGGGCCTCGACCATGGCCGAGGAGTGGACCGAGACCGCGCGGGCCTGGTCCTCTGAGAAGGCGTAGTCCAGGACCAGGGACTGGATGTTGCCGTCGAAGATGACACCCACGAACTCGCCCCTGCGGTTGACCACGGGGCTGCCCGAGTTGCCGCCTATGATGTCCGCAGTACACACGAAGTTCAGGGGTGTCCTCAGATCCAGCCGGCCCTTGGCCTTGATCCAGCGGCCGGGTAGGTCGTAGGGCGGATTGTACCCCTGGGCAGCCGCCCGCTGGTACAGGCCTGCCATGGTCGTCTGGAACGGGACGGCCTGGCCGTTCTGCTCATACCCCTTGACCTGCCCGAAGGCCAGTCGCAGTGTGAAGGTGGCGTCCGGGTACTGGCCCGCGCCCTCGATGGCAAACCGGGCCTTGGCCATGCGGGCATGGGCCTGCTCCTTGGCCTCACCCTGGGTCTCCATGACCTTGCGCACGGCCCGCGCGTCGGCATCCACCAGTCGGGCCAGGTCGATCATGGGGTCTTGTACGGAGTCGATTGCGGCCTTGCCCTGGTCATAGAGCCGCCTGCGAAGGGCCACGTCCTTGACCTTCGTGCCCTGCACGAGCTCGGCTGCCCGCTGGGAGGGAGACCTGCCTGCCAGGATCCGCTGCACGAGGGGGTCCGCAGACCCCAGGTGGGCGACCAGCCAGGACAGGGAGTCCGCCAGCCTGAGCTGCTCCAGGTCGTCGTAGATCGGCTTCTCGGAGAAGAGCTGGAACTCCAGGGACTCTCGCCCTGCGTCACCGAACTCTCGGAGCCGCTCGGCATTGGGCTTGGGC
>JAGOQT010000351.1 GCA_018007255.1 Phycisphaerae bacterium
CCCGGCCGTGCCGGTGTTCGTGGCAGCAGGCCGGCCCGTGGAGGAGTGGCTCAGGCCTGTGCAGGGCCAGGTCTGCACCTTCCGCACAGAGGACGTCGGGCGCATGGCTGCGGATCCCCAGGCGCCCAGGGACGTGACCTTCAGGCCGTTCTTCCGCACGCACCGGACTACGTACGGGGTGTACTGGGACCTGGCCAGGCCGGACCGGTGGCAGGCCCAAGTAGGTACGGTGACCCCGGAGGAGCGGAGACAGCGGCTTGACGCCGCCACAGTGGGCGTGGTGCAGCCGGGCGAGATGCAGGCAGAGCGGGATGCCAACTACCGCAGCAGCATGGATCGCCCTGTCTTGAACCTGGACGGGCGATCCGGGCGCGGAGGACAGGGCTGGTTCTCGTTGGATCTACCTGTAGACCCCGCGCATCCCATGGCGCTCCTGGTGACCTACCACACGGCCCAGCCGGGGACTGCATTCGACGTGCTGGTGGACGGCTCCAAGGTGGGCCAGCAGCACGCGGCCGGGTCCGGCGGGTTCTATGACGTGGAGTACACGATCCCCACGGACCTGGTCCGGGACAGACAGAAGGTGACGGTCCGGTTCCAGGCCCGGGATGGAGAGGATATCGCGGCCGTGTGCGGGGTCCGCATGATCCGCGCAGACGCCCAGAGGTAGGAATTCCCAATCACAGAAAGGAGGTCTCTGATGCAGCCCAGACCCAGGCCCCGCGCCACGGCGACCCTGTGCGCGGGCGTGGTGCTGTGCACCTGGATGGCAGGCTCGGCCACTGCGGGCAACCTTGCCGTGGTGGCCGTTCCGTCCGGCTCCTATGTGTCCGGGGACACCACGCTCAGCGCACTGCACGACGGATACGACCCCGCGAACTCGCTGGACAGCGGGCGCGGGTCCTACGGCAACTGGAACCGGACCGGGACCCAATGGGTGCAGTACGACTGGCCCCAGCCCATCTGCACCGACAAGATCGACGTGTACTGGTGGGACGACCACCGGGGGGTCCGCCTGCCCAAGGCCTCCCGCCTGCTCTATTGGGACGGCCAGGCCTTTGTCCCGGTGGCCAATGCCTCCGGCCTCGGCGTGGCGGGGGACCGGTACAACACCACGACCTTCGGCGAGGTCCGGACGCACAGGCTCAGGCTGGAGATGGACTCCAACGACACCTCCTCCACCGGGGTCCTGGAGTGGAAGGTCTACGACTCGGGCCGATCGCCCGAGTTCCCCCCCTCGGTCGAGGCCGGATGCGATCGCGTGGTGGTCCTGGGCGCAAGGACCTACCTGTCCGGCGCGGTCAGGTCTGTGCAGGACGACCGCGGCCCCATGCAGGTCAGGTGGACCTGCGAGTCCGGGCCCGGCGGGGCTGTCTTTGCAGACGCAGACAAGGCCCAGGCCACTGCGGTCTTCTCAGCCGCAGGAGACCATGTCCTGAGGCTGACCGCCGGGACCGGGCCCCTGAGCGGCTCGGACACACTGGCGGTCAAGGTCGTGGCCCAGGCGCCTCAGACCCACCTCGACCCGGTTGACCCGTCCCAGTACAAGGTCGACAGCCCCCTCTGGTCTGCAAGGATCAAGGCCCTGATCGTGAACTGGATCCCGCACTGCATCGCCCAGATCAACGACCCGAACCTGGAGTCCGGAGGCATCTGCAATTTCGTCGAGGCAGGCAACAAACTGGCAGGCAGGCCCCACAAGGCCCAGAAGGGTGCCGTGTTCGCCAATACAGCCCCGCTCAACACCGTGGAGTCGATCTGCATGGCCCTGCGGGTCGATCCTCAAGGCGATCCGGAGGTCCTCAAGGCCCAGCAGGCCATGAGGGCGACCCTGGGCGACTGGATCCCCAAGATCCTCGCCGCCCAGGAGCCCGACGGCTACCTCCAGACCGCGTACACGTTGGGCGGCATGGAGCGGTGGTCTCCAGGGGGGCGGTGGGGCCACGAGGGGTACATCGCCGGGTACTTCATCGAGGCGGCGATCGCCCACTATGAGACGACCCGGCGTGCGGACGACCGGCTCTACAAGGCGGCCCGCAGGTTGGCGGACTGCTGGGTCGCAAACCTCGGCCCAGGCAAGAAGGACTGGTACGACGGCCACCAGGAGATGGAGTTGGCCCTGGTGCGGCTCGGCCGTCTGGTGAACGAGGTGGAGGGCGGGGGTCTGGGCGGCAAGTACATCGCGCTGGCCCGGTTCCTCCTGGACTGCCGCAGGGACGGCAGCGAGTACGACCAGAGCCACCTCCCGGTCACCCGGCAATACGAGGCCGTAGGGCACGCGGTGAGGGCCGTGTACTCCTATGCGGGCATGGCCGATGTGGCCCTGGAGACCCGCGACCTGGACTACCAGGGCGCGGTGATGTCGCTCTGGCACAACATCGTGCACAGGAAGTACTACGTCACCGGCGGGGTGGGCAGCGGCGAGACCTCCGAGGGGTTCGGCCCTGACTACTCCCTGCCGAACAACGCCTACTGCGAGTCGTGCTCCAGTTGCGGCCAGATCTTCCTCCAGCACAGGCTCAATCTGACCTATCACGATGCCCGGTATGCGGACCTGCTTGAAGAGACCCTGTACAACGCCCTCCTGGGCTCGATCGACCTGGAGGGCAAGAACTTCTACTACACGAATCCCCTGGACGGAGGGGGCGCCCGCTACCCATGGCACGTATGCCCGTGCTGCGTGGGCAACATCCCGCGGGTCCTCCTGGCCCTGCCCACATGGACCTACGCCCGGGACGCGGACGGCCTGTACGTCAACCTCTTCATCGGGGGCAGCGCGACCGTCCAAGGGGTCGCGGGCACCGACGTCCAGGTGGTCCAGTCCACGGACTACCCCTGGAAGGGCGAGGTCGGCATCACGGTGAACCCCAAGCAGGCCAAGACGTTCTCCGTGTACGTCCGGGTTCCGAACCGCAAGACCAGCGAGCTCTACTCCTCGACCCCGGAGGTGAGCGGCCTGCAGTCGCTGTCGGTCAACGGATCGCCCATCCCCCCCAAGATCGAGAAGGGCTACGCCGTGATCAAACGGGAGTGGAAGGCCGGGGATCGGATCGACCTGATCCTGCCCCTGGAGGTCCAGAGGGTCAAGGCCGGCGACCGGATCGCCGCGAACAGGGGCAGGGTGGCCCTGCGCTACGGCCCCCTGATCTACAGCATTGAGGCCGTGGACCAGGACATCTCCCAGGTCCTGGGCCCGGGGTCCGTACTCCGCGCGGAGTGGAGGCAGGACCTGCTCGGCGGGGTGACCGTCGTCCGGGGGGTCTTCGCCGCCGGCTCGCCCATGACGGCCATACCCTACTACGCACGGAACAACCGCAGTCCAAGGCCCGGCGCGAGCGTGGGTTCCGCCGGCTCCAGGGTCTGGGTCAAGGATCAATGATGGCGAGGTTCGAGTGGCTGTGAGTGGCCCTGTATCCGGTCTCTTGGACAAGGCGTCCCTGCACCTCCTTCAAGAGGCCCTGGATCGCCTGGACAAGGGCTTTGCACACCTGCCTCAGACCGGTCCTGCAGCGTGCGACCTGGGGAAGATGGGGCCCGTGCTCCTGGAGGTGGCAGGCCGGCTTGCGGACAACTACCCCTACTTCCACCCGCTCTATGCGGGCCAGATGCTCAAGCCGCCGCACCCGGTCGCCCGGCTCGCCTACATGCTGGCCCTGTGGATCAATCCGAACAACCACGCACTGGACGGAGGCAGGGCCAGCTCCGCCATGGAGAAGGAGGCCGTTGCGGACCTGGCCAGGATGGTGGGCTGGGACGCACACCTGGGCCACCTGACCGGCGGCGGCACCATGGCCAACCTGGAGGCCCTGTGGATCGCAGGCCGGCTCAGACCGGGCATGAAGGTCGTGGCCTCGCGCCAGGCCCACTACACACACAGCCGCATCAGCGGGGTCCTGGGCCTGCCATTTGAATCCGTCCCGTGTGACCGGACCGGCAGGATGGATGTGACTGCCCTGGCCCGCCGCCTTGAGCGAGGCGATGTCGGCACAGTGGTCGCCACGGTCGGCACCACGGCCACGGGTTCCGTGGATCCGCTTCCAGG
>JAGOQT010000033.1 GCA_018007255.1 Phycisphaerae bacterium
GCGGTCCTGTTGTCCGGCTGCTGCGTTCTCGGTCCCGTTTGTCCTCAGCGTACCGCAGCGGGTACGCCTCCGGGCAACCGGGACCTGCGGCCTTGCATCCGGCCAACATGCCGCGCTCAGAACAGTCCGTCACCGATGCGTCGGCCCTCCGGTCGTGCCAAGTCGAGTCCACAGCCTCCATTCTGCCTGGGCCGTCCGAAGCCTCGTGAGAAATGCGGGCTGGGCGTCCGTCGGGCTTCTCGGCATCTCTTCTGTGCATAAAGCAACAAAGTCCCCATCGGGTGGTGGGGACTTTGTCGCAGGAAAGAAAGGGAAACGATTGTGCGGTCAACCGCTCTTGGCGCGAAGGCAGGTGGCCAACTCGCCGAGCAGCGCGTAGGTGTTGTCCGACGCGATGTGGTAGACCTTGCCTCCAGCGGCCTCAAACTCGTCTCGATACGCGATCCAATCCACCAAGTAGTCGGTCCAGACCCTGAGGCGGTGGTCGCCGAGTCGTCGGATCCACTCGATCTTGGGCCCGTTCCAGTACTTGATGACCGTGTTCTTGTCCTCGAGGACCACGTCGAAGCTGACGGTCTCGTTGTCCATGGACACCAGACGCGTGACCTGGAACCGCCCGGGCCGGATCTCCGAGAGATAGGTCAGGATGGCCCTCTTCGGATCCGGTTTGGGCACCCGGGTCAGGGCCGGCGCAGAAGCCCTCTGACCAGGGGCGGGCCTGGGCCACCCCCCTGCGGACCCGGAATCCACCTCCGGAGCCTCGCCATGCGGGGCCCGGGTGGACCGACTTGTGCATCCGTCTTGGACAGCCAGGCCGGTCCACATCGCGCAGGACACGCAGCAGCAGCCCAGCTCCGAGATGAGCCCGCTGTGTCCGGGGACCAGGACATACGGGTTGTACCGTATCGAGGATGGGACCAGTCCCGAGTATCCGTACCTCAAGGCGTACGGGCTGTATTGAACGCACCGTGGGATCAGCCCCGAACTTCCGTATTCGTAGGCATAAGAAGAGTACGTGATCCGACAGGTGAACGGTACCGTGTGGGAGCGGGCCCCATAGGCCCCTGTAGCCATCACCACGGTGACCAGGATTGAAATCCGTTTCATTCTTGGTCTCCTTCTCCGTCTAGACTATTCAAGATTGGCAATCCGCCGCAATGGGATCTGAGGGACGATCACCTCCTTCCAGTGTCCAGGTGCGTATGCACCTTGTCAGACGATCCGCACTCCACGCGGGCAGCATGGACCGCCTGCCCGGCCCAAGTCGGTCTGCAAGTCCGTCGTGCACGAGCAACCGTGCGGACCCGCCTGCCTCCATCCAGGACACAGGCCGGGTTGCACAGGCATGGGGGAAATCAAGGGCGTGAACCACATCTCACGGAGACTCCTTTCTCCTCCTGCCTGCAACTCCGAGTGCAGACGCAGCACCATCATTCATCCATGACAGGCCGAGCCTAGCAGGGGGGTCCGAGAAAAGCAAGAAAAAACTGTGGACCGTCGCGGATCGCAGATCGGGTCCCTGGGATGTGCCCTAGCCTGGGAAGTCCCACGTCTCGAAACAGACGATCTTCTCCGGGGGCTCTCGCCTGGGCTGTCGCCAAGGCTCAGCCGGGTGGCCCAGTGCGAGCAACTCAATGAGGGCCACGTGCGGCGGGATGCCGAGCAGGCGTCTGACCCGGTCGGCGTCGAACGACCCGATCCAACAGGTCGCGAGCCCCAGCTCTACGGCCTCGAGGCAGATGTGCTCGACCGCGATCGCTACGTCGATGGGACCTACGCACTGGCCGCATCGCATCACGTGGTCGCTGACACTGCAGGCCACGAGGATGGCCCCCGCGTCGGCCAGGAACATCTGGTTGCTGGCGGCCTCGGCCAGCCTCTGCTTGGCCTGCCTGTCGGTGACCACGACGAACCTCCAGTCCTGGAGATTCTTGGCCGAGGGCGCAAGCCGGGCCGCCTCGATGACCTTGTCCAGCTTCTCCTTCTCGACCGGCTTGTCGAGATAGGCCCTGCAGGAGTACCGGGCCCGGATTGCCTCCATCACATCCATGAGCAGACCTCCAAGCAAGGGTGTTCACCCCGCACGAACAGCCGCCAGGGGAGTATAGGTGCCCCTGAGTGTTGACGCAAGTCGCGGGCACGGATATCCTGCCCTGCGGTTCGGGCGATTAGCTCAATCGGCTAGAGCGCCTGCCTTACACGCAGGAGGTCGCAGGTCCGAATCCTGCATCGCCCATTGCCGTGAAGACGTGATCTGCAACCATGTGCGACAGAGAGCGACCTGGCTGTGCTCACCTCAAGGTCAGGGTTTCCCCGTTGTTTTCAGCCGGAGAGGCTCCAGGGTCCACAACTGGAGTTCATTGGTCCAATCCAGGAGGGTCTTGGCCCGGCCCGTTCAGGATCCACGCGTACCGGCTCGCCTGGCCGTATTGGAGCATACCCTATCCGGCCCCTGCATGCAGGCGTCCCATGCCTGGGATGAGGCCCACTCTGTTCGGTCTGGCCGCGCCTGAGGCTAGGTCGGTTGCCCGATCTCCTGGATGGCCAGGGCCACGGGGCTGGCGACCTGCTCGCCTCTGGAGGACCGGGCCTCGACCTCGTCCATCACCCTGAACAGGACCTGACAGGCGTGCTCATACGTGCACCCGGTGGTACGGGCGATGAGCCGGCAACCCCGGTCTACGAGCTTCTTGTTGCTGGGGGAGACCCAGACCATGGCGTTGCCCAAGACCCTGCCCATGCGGGCCATGGTGGCTGTGGAGAGGGTGTTGAGGACCAGCTTGACGGCCAGGTGCCTGCAGATCTGCAGGGGCGAATCTGTCACCTCACAGGGTACATGAAGGACGTCGGTCACGCCTGGAGGGCTGCAGGGCGTCCCGATGCAGATCGCGGCGGTCTTGCGAAAGGAACGGCCCCATGCCCGAGTCGCGGCCTGGCACAGTGCGGCCATCTCCTCCGCAAAGCCGACTGCCACCAGGGCGGAGTCGGGTCCGTCGGTGCGCGACGGGTCTGGTTCATTGCCGATCCGGAATCGGTAGATCTGTGTGTTGTCCAGCTGCGGGGGGCTGGCCTGCAGGTGGGAAGGGGCCCGGAGCCTTTGATAGTCGGACCGGGTCCAGTTCAGACCGCGGGGCTTGCGGCGGAGCAGGGCCTCCCAGGCCTGGGGGGTCGCGTGCGCCGGGTCCTTGACAAAGCCCCAGGAGACAGGGGCCCCATGGTCCCCATTCCTGCGGAAGGGCGGGACCATGAAGGTGGGCGACCGTTCCGTGGTGTCGGTCAGGCAATCCAGCAGGGCCCAGTCCGCTGCGTAGGTGACCCGTCCGCCCGTGCGATAGAGGGACTCCTCGAAGGCCATGGCCCCGGCGAGGGCGGTCACGGACTGGGGACTGGACAGGTCGGCCAGGAGGTGTGTGAATCTCGCCTTGCAGGTCTGGGTCCGGACCGGATTGAGGTGCAGGCGGTCCATGTCCGGCTCCGAGAGCGACTCCCGGAGCACCCGGGCCAGGGCCTGCTCCAGGGCGGCGCCGATCACCAGCAGCTCGGCGGTCACGGCCTGCATCCGCGTGGAGCCGCTGACGGCCATGGGGCCTGTGGTGAGATCGAGCTTGCAGATGCGGGGTTCCTCGATGACCTCGCGGGACCTCTCGACGTGTGTGCGGAGCACGTCCGTGGGGTTGTTGTACACGAAGAAGACCTGGGCGCCCGTAGCCAGGCCTTCCCAGGCCGTGCCGATCACAAAGGGGGTCTCGCCGCCCTCGGTGATGGCCACCACCACGTCGCCCCGCTGCACGCCCGCCTCGCGCAACTGATGGCGGCCGAAGTCGCCGAAGTCCTCGAACCCCTCCACGGACCGGATCAGGGCGAAGTCGCCGCCTGCCATGATGCCCGTGCAGCGGTCCTCCATTGGAGGCAGGGTCTGCCCGAGATGGGGATGGGATCGCCGGGCCTCCTGAAAGAACCTCCGCCAGGCCGCCTCGAGCAGGATGCTGAGCCGGCCTGTGGCGCCGCAGCCCGTGAAGAAGACCCGGCGTCCTTTCTTGATGGCCCTGGCCAGGCCCGCGGTCAGGCTCGCGAAGCCCGCCTGGGCGAGGAGTGCGTCCAGGTGTTCGACAATGTCATGGTCCACGGACTGGAGCATCCGGATCCCGGCCTCAGGGTCTGCCTGCAAGGTCTGCGATAGGGTCAGGGTCTTGGGATGGAACGACTCGGTGACCAGATCCCCCAGGCGGAATGCCTGCTCTTGGGTCAGGAAGGCATGGGCCCTCAGGCCGGCGCGGGTCGTTGTTGCGTCCATGACCCATGGATACCTCGGTCAGGACGGCCTGTAAAGGGCAGGCTGGGCCGGGATGTCCGGTCCGTCTGCCGGATGCCCCTTGTCTGGGCCCGGACAAGGGCGTATGCTGGTGCGCACGAGTTCGGGACAAGGACGGCTCGGAACCGTCGATACCTCAGTGATGGAGCGGATGTATGGGACGATCGACTGCCTCGCACCGTGGCGTCTCTCTGGGCCTCCTCTGCGTCATGGGTGCCGCATTCTTGACTGCGGGGTGCGGGCAAGAGAGGACCAAGGGCCTGTTCACACTGGCCCAGCTCAAGTCCTATGAACGCCTGGCCGTGCTGGGGCTGACCGCGGAGCAGGAGCAGGTCTTCATGGCCAGCTACATCGGGGTGTTCAAGGACCAGCCCACGACCTTTGTGGAGAGGGCCCGTCTGCGGGACATCGTCGGTGAGCAGGACCTCCTGCGCATACCCCGGGACAGGCTCGACGACAAGACGAGGGCCAAGATGAAGCAGATCCTGGGGGTGGAGGCCCTGGTTCTCTGCGCGTTTGAAGAGGGCGATCAGGGGCGGGGGCCGAAGAAGCTCTTGGTGCGGATCGTGGACACCGAGACGGGCGCGATCGTGGGGTCTGTCATCACCGAGGCACGGGGGGACTTCGAGTCCCATTGCGAGCAGGCCGTCAAGGCCCTCAAGCAGAACCTCTACAAGGGCGCCCGTCCGGACGACCGGACCCCTGAGCCGGCTGCGCCCAGGGTCGTGGGTTAGCGTCGCCGAGGCGCACGGCACCAAGGAACCACCCCCATGGCACGCATGCGGTTCTGGCTGGGTCTGGCTGTGTTGAGCGGCTCATGGCTCTTTGGCCTGAGCTACTACCATGACGCGGTCTGGTGGGCGTGGGCGGTCTGCGTGGTCCTCGGTGTGGCCCTTCTCTCCGGTGTCCCCTCCCAGGGGTGCAGGTATGGGACGGCTGCGGCCGCAGCGCTGCTGGTGGTGCCGGCGATCCTGGTCGCACCGTGGCCCTATCGGGCAGCGCCCCTCCTGATCGCAGTGGCGGTCGTGTTGACGGCCCTGCCCGTGCCCAGGCACTGGCCCCGGGCCCTGGGATCCGGGGCTGCGCTGGCCGGGGTGGTCTTGACGGCCCAGTCCCTGGCCTTGCACGTGTATCGCCTCCTCACGGCCCGCTCCCATGAGCTGCCCTGGCCGCTGCCCTCTGTGTTGGCTGCGATTGCGAGTCTGTTGGGCGCGGACGCAGTCCTGGACGGGAGCACGATCAGCCTGTATACCCCCCGGGTGGTCCATCGTCTGGGCGCAACCTGGGAGCTGCTCCTGGACCCGGCCACACTGTGCTTCATCATCGGCGGGGCCGTCTTCGTCGCGTGGGGGCTCCCGCGCGGCCGACGGCTCAGGACCGGGGCTGCGGTGCTGGCGTGGATCGTGCTTTGGATGCCGCTCCGTGCGGGCCTCCTGATGGCGGTCCTGCTCCACAGGGCCCTTCGCACAGGATACGACGAGCCCCTGTCCTTGATGGGGCCGTTCTGGAGCGCATGGGTCCACGTAGTCCTGCTGGCCGTGCCTGCGCTGCTGGCCTGGAGATCCACGGCCCGGCAGGCCCGGTGGGGACCCGCCCTTGACGCCGAGGCCCGACCCCGGCCTTGGGTGAGGGCGGCCGTGGGGCCCGCCTTGGGCGTGTTCTGCATCGTGTTCGGCCTCGCGTGGGACCAGGCCGGTCCCCGCAAGCCGGGCCGCGTCATGGTGGACGAGTTCCACTCCACGTGGGAACGGACGGACCGGCCGTTCGACGTGAACTGGTATGGCCCCGAATCCGGCTACAACTACGCCTGCATCTACGACTACTGCAGCCGCTTCTACTCCATGTCCAGGCTCACTGCGGCCCTGGACGAGCAGGCCCTGGCGGCCTGTGACGTGCTGGTCGTCAAGACGCCGACCTCGCGGTACGCACCGGAGGAGGTGGAGGTCGTCCGGCAATTCGTCGAGAAAGGGGGCGGGCTCCTGCTCGTGGGGGAGCACACGAACGTGTTCAACACCGGGGTGTACCTGAACGACCTTGCGGCCCGGTTCGGGTTCGGATTCCGTGACGACTGCCTGTTCGACATCGACACCCCCTTTGACCAGCTGCACACACGGCCTGTCCTGGCCCACCCGATCATCCAGGCCGTGCCTGCCCTCGACTTTGCGGTCTCGTGCTCGATCGACCCGGGGCGGAGCCTGGGCCGGGCGGTGATCCTCTCGACCGGGCTGCGGAGTCTGCCCGCGGACTACCACGCCAGCAACTTCTACCCCCAGGTCGAGGACCGCGCGGATGCCCGGTACGGGGCCTTTGTCCAGCTCTGGGCCACACGGTTCGGGGCCGGCCGCGTAGCGGCCTTCACGGACTCGACGATCTTCTCGAACTTCTCGACCTTCGAGCCCGGCAAGCCCGAACTCATGCTCGGGATGTTGGAGTGGCTCAATCACCGAAACGTGCGGGTGAGTGTGCGGGGCTGGCTCGTGGGTGCGGGCGTGCTGCTGGCCGCGGTCGGGATCCGGGCGGCCGGTTCGGGCGGGTCCTTGTGGCTGCTCGCGTTGTCCGCGGGCTGGCTGGGCTGGGCTGCCGCCGCGGCCGGGATCCACACGGTCCACGAGAAGTCCATGCCCCTTCCCCGGCCCAGCCGACCGTTTGTCCGCGTGGTGTTCGACACGGAGGTGTGTGCCCCCTTGTTGTCCAAGAGCGGGTTCATCGCCGGAAAGGCGGGCGGCTTCGGGATCTTCGAGCGATGGGTCCTGCGCTTGGGCTGCTTCACCCGGCGTTCCGGCCCCGTCGACTCCCTGGAAGGGGACCTGGTCGTGTTCGCGGAACCGAACCGGCCCATCCGCCGGGAGCTCCGCACCCGGCTGGTCGAGATTGTGCGGTCCGGGGGCCACGTGCTCGTGCTCGATTCTCCCGAGAACACGGGGTCCACGGCGAACACGCTCCTGTACTCGTTTGGCCTGGCCGTGGACCAGGGCGATCCGCTGAGGGGTTCCCTGCAAGGGCCTCCGGGCTGGCCTGCGGTGGAGGTGGAGTCTGCGAGCCGCGTCAAGGGGGGGGAGCCCTTGATCCAGACGAACGGGGCCCCTGTAGCGGCCCGGGTCCGGTGGGGCACGGGCACAGTCACGGTGATCGGATTCGCCAGGCGATTCGACGATCTCCACATGGGGGGGACCGGAGATGTCGTTCCCGGGCCGGACCTCCGGCAGGTCTATGACCTGCAGTTCGCCCTGCTGAGGGACATCCTGTCGCTGCCGTAGCGGAACAGGGACCGGCTACTCGTAGAGGAAGGTGGCCTCGGTCTCCACAATGGGCCGCGACAGAGAGTCGCTGGTCAAGGTCACACTGAACCGGATGTCCGCAGCACGGACGGCCTTGGTCACCACCCGCCACGTGGCCTTCTCCGTGGGCCCGAGGGACCGCAGCGGGGCGAAGGTGAGGGTCCGTCCGGCCAGGGACACCTGGCTGGACCCTGAGGCCGAGACATACTGGAGCTTGTCCTCCAGTTCGCACACGATCCGGACGTTGTGATCCGTCGCAGACCCGTCGTTCATGGCCGTGATCACGTAGGTCACCACCTCGCCCACCTCGACCGGGTCCTCCAGATCCACGATATCCATGCGCAGGGTGGGGATGCCCACCACCGCGATGCGGCTGGTCGCGCTGGCGGACTCCGCTGCGCGGGCGTTGGCCGTGAGCGAGCTGGTCAGGACCCCCGGCGCGTTCGGCGTGTACGAGACGCGGACGGACTTGGCCGAGTTGGGCGCAATGGTGCCCAGGGTCCAGGTCAGCTTGGTCCCCATGACCTCGGCCTCCGGCGATGACTGGATGTCGGTCACGCCCGTGGGGAGCGTGTCCTCCAGAACGGTATCGTTGGCCGGGCCGTCTCCCCGATTCGCCACGGAGATCTCGTAGGTGACCGGACGACCGAGGTAGATCCGCTCCGGACTGGTCCGCGTGACTGCGAGCACGGGCCTGCGGATCGCGATCGGCGTTCCGGTGGACTCGGCCTGGGCGTTGGAACTCGAGACGACCCGGGCCTTGCTGATCAGGGTCCCTGTGCGGGTCGCCTTCAGATAAGCCGAAAAGCTCCGCGACTGGCCGGACCGCAGGGCCCCCACGTCGATCTGCACCTCGCTCTGCCCGTCCGCGGTCGTCACGCCGGCCGGCAGACCCTCGATGATCTTGACGTCCTGGGCCGTGCCGCTTCCTGCATTTGTGACCGTGTACTCCACCGGGATGGGCTCGCCCAGAAGGGCCTCCGTGGGGACCTCCCGGGTCAGCTCCAGCGCGGACTGGACGACCTTGATGTTCGAGGCCGCGGCCACTCCGTAGGTGATGGTCGTGGAGTGCTGCAGGGTGTCGAGGTTCGACGGGATGCCCGAGATCTCCACGGTCTCTGATGCCTTGGGGCCCAGGGAGTCGATCCGCCAGATCAACTGGTTGCCGGACTGCTGAGCCATGGGCACCGAGCCCTTGAGCTTGAAGGTGTTCGCAAGCGTCTCCGAGAGCACGATGTTGGCCAGCGGGGCGTTGGTGAGGTTCGTCACGACAATCGAGTACTTGAACGGGACGCTCAGATCCACCTCCTTGGGCATGATCTTGTCCAGCTTGAGGATGCCGTACTCCGGAGAGGGGTAGACCAGCGAGAAACGGGCCGGACCCGTGTCCGCCGCGGTGTCCAAGACCGCAGTTGCAGGTCCGGCCGCCCGCGCGGACTGAACCGGTTCGCGAGAGGCCGACGCCCCGGACGGCTGGCCCATCCCGGCCCTTGCCGAGTCCTGCGGAGGCAGGGCCTGCTGCAAGCGATTCTGGGCCATGATGTCCCCAATCGGGGCCTCCGGGGGGAGGAGTCGATCGATGTCGTCCTCTCCGACACCCGGCTGGTAGGTCCGGCCGAGCCCGCCCTGATCGTAGGTAATGGCGAAGAAGGGATCCGTTGGATCCGAGGTGGTCCACCGGGGCTCCTGGTCGGGTGCCCCCGCCTTGTTCGCGTGACAGCCCGCCACCAGGACCCATGCCAAAACGACGGAAAGGACAAAAGGTGCGTTCTTCATCTCAGATCCCCTCGCACAGTGCAACTATCCAATCTTGACACTCATTGTCTGCAGATCGCCTCCGTGAGTGAACCGTATCCGGCAAGTCCAGCCAATGGTATATCGGTAAGAGAGGGCATGCCCTCCTGTACCTGATCCTGGAATGGCTGATGCCCTAGTCGATCGCATATTTTATGCAATTATACCAAACTATCTAGACTTACGTCAATACGGGACGTTGGATTGGTCTAGGCAGGCATCTGCCATGGCCACGATCCACCAGACAACCCAAGTGCCAGGCTCAGATCCTGTGTCTTATGGGGCCCTCCAGTGCATGCAAGCGACTTGGCCCCAAGATCGCCAAATCGCATGCCCCGTTCTTTACGTGCCGCCGAATTGGGCTATCCTTATAGGGCACTGCCAGGGGGCTGCATGCCCCGGAAGAACCGACTTGCGGATCCTGATCCGGGCAGGGCGCGTACTCGATGATTGGGAGAACCGTGATGGATCGCAGTTTGAGGGCGGTTGCAATGCAGGTGGATCTGGTGGCGATCACGCCGGATCCGGAGAAGGTGATCGAACAGGCAGGCAGGACGTGCTATCTGAGCTTCGAGCGGATCGGGGCCGATTCGGAGAAGGACTTCATTCGCAGGCTGATCAAGATGGGGCATGAGTCCCCCCTGGAGCACGCCTGTGCCACGTTTCGGATCCGCGACTGCTCCCGGGCCATGACCCATCAACTGGTCCGACACAGGCTGATGTCGGTCTCGCAGAAGTCCCAGAGATACGTGGACGAGGAGGGCTTCACGTACGTCGTCCCAGAGGGCCTGCCGGACGGGCTGGCCGCCGAGTACCACGAGGACATGCGGATCATCGAGCAGATGTACAACAAGTGGCGGGGCCGCGGCCTCAAGAAGGAGGACGCCCGATTCGTGTTGCCCAACGCCTGCACCAGCGAGATCGTGGTGACCGCCAACTTCCGCCAGTGGCGCCACATCTTCTCCCTTCGGCTCTCCGCCAAGGCCCAGTGGGAGATCCGCAAGGCCTGCCGCCTGATCCTGGCGATCCTGTGCAGACACGCCCCGACCTGCTTCGAGGACATCGACATCGTGGATGAGGCGGTCCAGTAGCCCGCAGTCCGGATTGGATCGCCTGCAGGCCCTCGGTTGGGCGGTCCCGTCCAGGAAGGGCAAGGCCCCTTGGGCTGGGCCAGCTAGAGGATCTCGAGACCCACTACCGTGATGTCGTCGACGGTCTGAGGCTCGTCGTCCGGGGGTTTCTTGGTCAGCTCGGTGAATCGATCGACCATCTCGGTGATGGGCAGATGCAGGAGATCCAGGAAGGAGGGTCGGAACAGGAATCCCTGCCGGTCGTCGAACCTGCCGATGAACGGTTCCGCGCCGTCGGAATACAGGAGGACCTTGTCCCCCTCCTCCAGGGGCAGCCTGTTCTCGATGTACTCGGCCTGCTCAAAGACACCCAGGAGAGATCCCCTCGCCTCCAACTGCACGGGGCTGCTCCCGGGTCGCACCAGGATCGGATAGGGATGGCCGGCCCTGGCATAGCTCAGGGTCATGGTCTCCGTGTTCAAAAGGCCGTAACAGCACGTGGAGAACTGGTACCCGGAGAGCTTCTCGCGGCACATCCGTACATTCAACTGGCGCATGACCTCGGCGGGTTCGAGGATCCGGTAGGGGCTGACGGTCTCCCTCGTCGCCATCGCCTGCTTGACGAACACGGTCAGCAGGGCGGCCGGCATCCCGTGGCCCACTGCGTCCACGATGTAGAAGCTGAGGTTCTGGGTGTCGAGTTGGGCGATGTCGTAGATGTCTCCGGAGACCCACTCGGCGGGTTGGAAGGTGGCCGCCCATCGAACGTGCTCGGAGTGGGGCAGTTGGGCGGGCATGAAGTCCCGTTGGACCAGGCCGGCCAGGCGCATCTGTTCGGTCAGATTCTCGACCATGGCCGCGGTCATCTGGAGCTGTTCCGCGAGCCTGTTCCCCCCGGTCTTCTCCATCTTGCTGGCAGGGACCAGGGGCTTGCACACGATGCCCGAGCCCTTCTTGCGATGGGCCAGGTTGACGCTGATCCGCACCCAGAGGTCCTCGATCGAGACGGACTCCACGGACCCCACCATGGAAAAGCTGGTGTGGGTCGGCAGGAGCGAGAAGCTCTTGACCGGCTTCTCGAATCGGTGGGTCAGGGTGATGACCCCGATGTTCTCCAACTCCAGTGCCTCGATCGTCCTGGCCACCTCGTGATGTGCGCCGGGGTCCATGTCCTCTGCATCGACGATCACGGTTCCGATAAGGTGGCTCTGCTCACGCATGTGGGTGAACGCATCAAAGGGCAGCGCCACAAACGAGAGGCTCTTCTGTCGCAGGAGCTTGCGGATCTCCCAGGGGATGCGTCCCCGTTGGGTCAGATAAATGACGTCCGTAAAGGTCTTTGGGATCTGCGTGGCGCTGCTCAGCCCCGGGTTCTCAGTCATCGCGGCACCTTCCGTATCGCTGGTTTGCCGCCTCTGGGGCGGCCGGCCTGTATGGTGCGTACTATCGGCGGGTGGGGCGGGGCACTTTCCGGCATTCCCGAGACGGACGCGGGGCCCGCCCTGGGATCGGGAGGCCCGGATGAGGCGGGGCTACGGGGCGAAGATGGCAGAGCCGATGCGGACGATCGTTGCGCCCTCCTCGATCGCGATCTCGTAATCCGCGCTCATGCCCATACTCAGCTCCGTGAAGTGGGGCCCTACGATCCTCTCCCCCCGCATCTCCACGAAGAGCTCGTGGGCCCGGACAAAGCAACCCCGGACCACGTCCCTGTTGAGGGTCAGGGGCGCCATGGTCATGAGGCCCTTGAGCTCCACGTTGGGGAGGGTATCGATCTGCTCGGCCAGGTGCGAGGCCGCCCCCACCGGGGCACCGTACTTCTGCGGCTCGTTGGATGTGTTGATCTGCAGGAGGATTTGCGATTGGATACCCAGCTTGACTGCGTCCTTGCTGATCTCCTCGGCCAGGCGGAGGGTATCGACCGAGTGGATCAGGCACACCTTGGGCAGGATGGGACGAACCTTGTTCCGCTGCAGATGGCCGATCATGTGCCAGCGTACCTTCTCGAGGCCCTCGGGCGAGTCTGCCCGGCCCGACAACTCCGCGATCTGGCACCAGACCTTCCTCATCTGCTGGACGTTGTTCTCCCCCAGATCGAGCATGCCCAGGCCCAGGACCTCCTGGATGTCCTCGATCGTGGCCGACTTGGTCACGATGACCAGCCGGACCTGCCCGGGATCCCGGCCTGCACGGGCACACGCCTCTTGGATGTGGTCCTGGACTCGCCGGATCCGCTCCGGGAGCCGCCTTTGCAGGGGCTGGAGATCGGGGGCCGTACCGCCCACATCCGCGGCCTGGGTGTGGTCATCCGTGCTCATCGGGATACGAAGGTGACAGGTTTGGCCTGCACGGTCAAGACAAAAATCCCGCCTCAGCAGGGGTGTCTTATCTTGGTTCTGGGACATTGGGGCTTGCATAGGGTCTGCCCCGTCGGTACAATGGGATGCATTGGGAAGGACTGGAGATAAGGATAGCCCGGTTGGGGGTGGATTGCCACGGTCAGGAGGGTCTGGAAATCCCTGCCTGCGTCCTGTTCCATAGGTATCGAATTAGCTATCTTAACAACAGAGGCTGGCCTTCCAGCCCAAGAGCCTCGGCGAGGCAGCGTGGTCCTTCGGCATCCCCCCCAGCCGGAAACCACCACCTCGCCATTTTTCTTGCCTAAAGGGTCGACTCCACACCGGGGGGGCGACTGTCAAGTTGGCGTGAACGAGTCGAATTCAGTGCCAAAACATGCCTGACGCAGCGGGTCTGCAGCCGCATGATAGAGATGCGGTTCACGCCCAAACGATACTTAACTCTATTCTAAGAAGTGACTTATTGCTGTGCGACCAACTCGGACCACAGGCACCCCATAGCTGGTACATCTTTTGCTGCGTCTCTATAGAGTTGGTATGTCTGGGACTACAGAACCCATTGGCAGTACTTGGAAGGAGATAGGCAACTATGGCAGTCAAAGACCTGGCATTCGGAGCTGACGCACGGGCGCGACTATTGGCCGGCGTGGAGAAGCTGGCTGCAGCGGTCAAGCCAACCCTGGGGCCAAGGGGCCGAAGCGCGATACTGGACAAGAGCTGGGGCGGGCCTAAGGTGACCAAGGACGGGGTCACTGTGGCAGAGGAGATCGATCTGGCGGACAAGGGCGAGAACCTGGGGGCCAAGCTCGTCAAGGAGGCAGCCAGCAAGACGTCCAAGATCGCAGGGGACGGCACCACGACTGCCACGGTCCTGACCGAGGCCCTGTTCAAGGAGGCCTTCAGAAACCTGGCTGCAGGGGCGGATGCCATGGGCCTGGCACGGGGCATGCAGGCCGGGGCCAAGGCCGTAGTGGAGGCCTTGAAGTCGATGGCCAAGCCGATTGACCTGGCCAAGACCGACGACATTGTGAACATCGCCTCGGTCTCCGCCAACAACGACACCGAGATCGGCAAGATCATGGCGAAGGCCTTCCAGCGGGTGGGCAAGGATGGTGTGATCACCGTGGAAGAGGGCAAGTCCTTTGAGACCACGGTGGAGTTCGTGGAGGGCATGCAGTTCGACCGCGGGTATCTTTCTCCCCACTTTGTAACGGACCCGGAGGCCATGGTCTGCGAGCTCGACAAGCCCTACATCCTCATCCACGAAGAGAAGATCGGCAGCGTGTCCAAGCTTGTGCCGCTCCTCGAAAAGATCTCCCAGGCCAAGCGTCCCCTCTTGATCATCGCCGAAGATGTGGAGAGCGAGGTCCTGGCCACGTTGGTCGTGAACAAGCTCAAGGGGGTTCTCCAAGTGGCTGCGGTCAAGGCACCGGGTTACGGCGACCGCCGCAAGGCCATGCTCGAAGACATCGCCATCCTGACCGGAGCCGAACCCATCTTCAAGGACCTGGGCATCGACCTGGAGCGGATCAGCGTCTCCCAGTTGGGCAGGGCCAAGAAGGTGACCATTGAGAGCGAGAACACGATCATCGTGGAGGGGGCCGGCAGCGAGAAGGCCATCCATGGCCGAATTCAACAGATCCGAGACGAGATCGAGGCCACGACCAGCGACTACGATCGCGAGAAGCTCCAGGAGCGGCTGGCCAAGCTCACGGGGGGCGTCGCGCAGATCCATGTGGGTGCTGCGAGCGAGGCCCACATGAAGGAGATCAAGGCCCGGGTCGAGGATGCCCTGCACGCCACTCGCGCTGCGATGGAAGAGGGGATCGTGCCCGGCGGGGGTGTGGCGCTGATCCGGTGCATCGATGCGGTCCAGCGTCTGAAGCTGAGCGGGGATGAGAAGACGGGGGCCCAGATCCTGGTTCGGGCCCTGCGCACGCCGTGCTACAGCATCGCGGAGAACGCGGGCGCGACCGCGGCCTTGGTGGTCAGCAAGGTGGAACAGGCCAAGGGAGGACACGGCTACAACGCGGCCAGCGATCGGTACGAGGATCTGTCGGAGGCCGGGATCGTGGATCCGGTCAAGGTCACGCGGATTGCCCTGCAGAATGCCGTGAGCATCGCGGGATTGCTCTTGACGACCGATTGCGTGGTCAGCGAGAAGCCCAAGGAGAAGAAGAAGGCCGGAATGCCGGGCGGAGGCGGCGGGTACGGCGGCCCCGGCATGGACGGTATGGACGATATGGACATGTAGGCACGTGCTCAATGATCTACTGCAAGGAGTCGGATATGAAGCTCAGACCTCTGGACAATAGAGTCGTGGTGGAACCCTTGGACGCCCAGGACAAGACGAGCGGGGGGATCTACCTTCCTGATACGGCCAAAGAGAAGCCCCAGATGGGAAAGGTCCTGGCTGCAGGGCCCGGCAAGATCCAGGACGATGGCAAGAGGAGCCCGATGTCCGTCAAGGTCGGCGATGAGGTGATCTACGGCAAGTACAGCGGAAACGAGGTGGAGGTGGAGGGCAAGAAGGTGGTGATCCTCCGCGAGAGTGACCTGCTGGGGGTGGCCGAGCGGTAGTTGCGAACGAATGCAAATAGCCCGTGGAAGGGCATGACGAGGGATACGGACATGGCAAAGCAGATGATGTTTGACGACACGGCGCGATCCCAGTTGAAGGACGGGCTGTGCGAGTTGGCTGCGGCGGTCAAGGTGACCTTGGGTCCGACCGGACGGAACGTGATCCTCAACAAGAGTTGGGGCTCGCCCAAGATCACCAAGGATGGCGTTTCCGTGAGCAAGGAGATCGAGTTGCCCCAGCCCTTCAAGAACATGGGCGCCAAGATGGTCAATGAGGTGGCCAACAAGACCTCGGACGTGGTCGGGGATGGGACCACGACCTCGATCGTCCTGGCCGAGGCGATCTATCTGGAGGGCCTCAAGTACGTGACCGCGGGGATGAACCCGATGCTCCTCCAGAGGGGGATCAGCAAGGCGACCGAGGTGGCCTCGGCGTTCATCCAGTCCGCCAGTGTTCCGGTCAAGGGGCATGAAGACATCGCCAAGGTCGCCGCGATCTCGGCGAACAACGACGCCTCGATCGGCGAGCTTCTGGCGGATGCCTTGGACAAGGTGGGCAAGGAGGGCGTCATCGAGGTGGAGGAAGGCAAGAGCATGGAGAACGAGTTGACCGTGGTCGAGGGCATGCAGTTCGACCGCGGGTACATCTCCCCGTACTTCCTCACGAACGCCGAGACCTTGGAGGCCGTCCTGGAGGACGCCCTCATCCTGATCCATGAGAAGAAGCTCTCCAATATCCGGGAGCTGATTCCGCTCCTGGAGAAGGTCGCCCAGGTGGGTAAGCCCTTGTTGATCATCGCGGAGGAGGTGGAAGGGGAGGCCCTGGCAGCCCTGGTGATCAACCGACTCCAAGGCGTGCTCAAGGTCTGCGCGGTCAAGGCGCCCGGATTCGGCGATCGGCGCAAGGCCATGCTTGGAGACCTCGCCGTGATGACCGGCGGCCAGATGATCAGTGAGGATCTGGGGATCAAGTTGGAGAACGTCGAGCTGTCCCAAATGGGCCAGGCCAAGAGGATTGTGGTCACCAAGGACAACACCACGATCATCGAGGGGGCGGGCAAGGCCAAGGAGATCAAGGCCCGGTGCGACCAGATCCGTTCCCAGATCGAGAAGACGACCTCCGACTACGACCGGGAGAAGCTCCAGGAGCGCCTGGCCAAGCTGACCGGCGGTGTGGCGGTGATCAAGGCCGGGGCCGCCACGGAGACCGAGATGAAGGAGCGCAAGGACCTTCTGGACGACGCCCTGCACGCGACCCGGGCTGCTGCGGAAGAGGGGATCGTGGCCGGCGGCGGGGTGATCTTCCTCCGCGCAATCGCCGAGGTGGAGAAGGCCAAGGCCAAGGCCAAGGGGGACGAGAAGGTGGGGTTCGATATCGTCGTCCGTGCCCTCCAGTCGCCGACGCGTCAGATCGCGGACAACTCCGGGGAGCCTGGAGACGTGGTGGTGGCCCAGCTGCTTGAGCGGCTCGAGAAGGAGAAGAACGTCGGGTACGATGCCGCCACAGGGACCTTCGTGGATATGGTCAAGGCCGGGATCGTGGACCCCGCCAAGGTTGCCAGGACCGCCCTGGAGATGGCGGCCTCTGTGGCCGGCCTGATGCTGACCACAAACGTCCTGGTGACCGACGTCAAGGAGGACGACAAGGAGAAGACGCCGATGGCCGGGTCTGTCCGGTAGGGTGCCAGACGGGGAGCCTCGACACACGAGGCTCCCGGCGTGTTGGTGAGATCCATGCCCAAACGCGACTACTACGAGGTCCTGGGTGTCGGGCGGGACGCCTCGGCCGATGACATCAAGCGGGCGTATCGGCGGATGGCGATCAAGCACCACCCCGACAAGAACCCGGGCAACAAGGAGGCCGAGGCCAAGTTCAAGGAGTGCGCGGAGGCCTACGAGGTCTTGAGCGACGACGCCAAGCGCAAGCAGTATGACCAGTTTGGCCATGAGGGGCTGCGCGGATCGGGCATGCACGACTTCTCCCGGATGAACGTCGACGACATCTTCAGCATGTTCGGATTCGACGACTTCTTCGAGGGGATCATGGGGGGCCGCCGTCGGTCGGGACGTCGCGGAGGTCCGGCCCGCGGATACGACCTGGAGACCGGGGTCGAACTGAGCCTGGAGGAGGTGGCCCGCGGCACGGACAAGACGATCGAGTTTACGCGCCAGGACCTGTGCCCCCAGTGCGTGGGATCGGGCGCGGCCAAGGGGACTCGGCCCGTGACCTGTTCCACATGCGGAGGGTCCGGCCAGGTGGCTCGAGGTGGGGGCTTCTTCCAGATGGTCTCTGCCTGCCCGCGATGCAAGGGCAGCGGCCAGGTCATCACCCGGCCCTGCTCTGCCTGTGGAGGCGGGGGCCGCGTGCCGCGCCAGAGGACCGTGACGATCAAGATCCCTGCGGGCGTTCATGAAGGACAGGGCGTCCGAGTGGCCGGCGAAGGAGAGCCCGGTCCCAATGGGGGGGGGCACGGCGATCTCTACTGCTACGTGCGGATCCGGCCGCACGAGTTCTTTCAGCGGGATGGCAACGACCTGGTCACCGTGGTCCCGATCAGCTTCACCCAGGCAGCCCTGGGTGCAACGCTGGACGTGCCCAGTCTCCATGGGCGCAGGACGCTCAAGATCCCGTCGGGCACCCAGTATGGGAGCGTGTTCCGCATCAAGGGCCAAGGGCTTCCCGACTTCCGCACCAAGCAGGTCGGAGACGAGCTCGTGCAGGTGCTGGTCGAGACCCCGTGCAGCCTGGACGCCAGGCAGGAGGAACTGCTTCGGGAGTTCGCCAAGACGGAGAACAAGACGGTTCTGCCCAAGTCCCAGGGCTTCTTCGAGAAACTCAAGAAGCATTTCGGATGATCGGTCATGAAGCACCACAAGAAACACGACGACCCCGAACAGAACGAGCAGCCCAGCCAGGAGCCGTCGACGACCCCGCCGGCCATGGAGGACCCGATGCAGGCCCCGGCCCCGCAGGAGGTCTCCCGGGAATGGGAGGCCCTGCAGAAGGAACGGAACGACCTGTTCGCCCGCCTGCAGCGGCTCAGCGCGGACTATGCCAACTACCAGAAACGGGTGTCCAGACAGATCGCGGACGCAGTCGCCTATGAGAGAGAGGGGCTCTTCCGGACCCTCCTGCCCGTGTGTGACAACTTCGAGCTGACGATCCGCAAGGGCAACTCCGTGGAGAACACGGACGTGGTCCTGGCCGGGGTCAAGATCGTGTACGACCAGATGCTGGACGTCCTCCGGGCCCACGGCGTGGAGCCCATCCAGGCCTTGAACAAGCCCTTTGACCCTGCCTTGCACGAGGCCCTCATGCAGCGGTGCGACCCCGAGAAGGGGGATAGCCTCGTGGTGGAGGAGTGTCAGAGGGGCTACCTGTTGGCAGGCAAGGTCCTGCGGCCCAGCAAGGTCATTGTGAACAAGGTCCCTGCGCAGTGCCCCCAAGCCGGTCCCGCACCCAGCGAGCAGCCCGAGGCCCCGCCCGATGGGACGCCCCCTCTGAACCAGGAAGAGCACTGCGAGGAGTGATACCCATGCCAACCTACGCGTACAGGTGCGAGCACTGCAGCCACGAGTTCGAGCAGTTCCAGTCCATCACGGCCAAGCCGATGCGCAGGTGTCCGCAGTGCGGAAAGCTGGGCGTCAAGCGACTGCTCGGCACGGGGGCGGGAATCCTCTTCAAGGGCTCCGGCTTCTATCAGACCGACTACCGAACCGATACGTACAAGAAGGCCGCGGAAAGCGACAAGGGGCCGTCCGTCACCAAGGGCGCGGACAGCACCTCCAAGACCTCCACTCCCAAGG
>JAGOQT010000034.1 GCA_018007255.1 Phycisphaerae bacterium
AAGACCTGGTCAAGACCCACGACATGGGCAAGGTGGTCCTGATCTTCTGCCCGGAAACCCTGTCGACAGAGAACCAGTTGCACGTCCGGGTCTTTGCCCCGCTCGTGGGTGTGCCCGAAGACCCGGCCACGGGCAGTGCCAATAGCTGCCTGGCGGGTTATCTGGTTGGACACCGGTATTTCGGAGAAGGCCCCGTTGATATCACGATAGAACAAGGGTATGAAATGGGCCGGCCCTCCACGGTCCATCTGAGGGCGAGGCGGAACACGAAGGGGCCTATCGAGGTCCAGGTCGGCGGCAAGGTGCAACTCATCGCCAAAGGGGAACTCGTCTAGTACGGTAGGCCGTCTCTGTGAGACGGCGAGGCATAGAGGTGGCGTTGGATACAAACGCCTTGCCTCTGAAATCAACAAGGAGCAGAGCATGAACCGAGTCAAGGTGGGTGTCCTGGGTGCGACCGGCATGGTCGGTCAGAACTACATCAGACTGCTCGACAACCATCCGTGGTTTGAGGTCAGCTACGTGGCGGCTTCCCCGAGGTCTGCAGGGAAGACCTACGCACAGGCCGTGCAGGGCCGCTGGCTCATGCCCGATCCCATGCCCGATGCGGTCAAGGACCTGGTCGTGGGCGACGCCAACCTCCTGGACGCGGCCCAGGGCCGGTGCGAGATGGTCTTCTCTGCCGTGGAGGAGGACAAGGACGTGGTCCGCAGGCTGGAGGAGGCCTATGCCGCAGCGGGCTTTCCGGTCATCTCCAACAACTCTGCACACCGGTCCACCCCGGACGTGCCCATGATGGTGCCCGAGGTGAACTGGAGGCATGCGGAGCTCATCCGGGTCCAGAGGAGGCAGCGGGGCTGGACCAAGGGCCTGATCGCGGTCAAGCCCAACTGCAGCGTGCAGAGCTACGTGACCCCGATCCACGCACTCCGCGAGGCGGGCTTCCCGGTCTCCACACTGGTGGTGACCACCCTTCAGGCCGTCTCCGGCGCGGGGTTTCCGGGGCCCTCGTCCTACACCATGGTCGACGGCGTCGTGCCCTTCATCAAAGGGGAAGAGGAGAAGTCCGAGCAGGAGCCCCTCCGCATCCTGGGCCGGCTCGCAGACGGCAGGGTCCAGGACGAGACCTCGATCCGGATCTCGGCCCACTGCAACCGCGTGGCGGTGATCGACGGCCATACGGCCTGCGTGAGCCTCCAGTTCTCCGGCCGGAAGCCCTCGCTCGACCAGATCCTGAAGATCTGGAGGGACTTCTCCAGCGAACCCCAGAGGCTCGGACTCCCCTCCGCGCCCGTGCCCCCGATGGTCTACCGGGACGAGCCGGACAGGCCCCAGCCCCGCATGGACCGGGACGCCGGACGCGGCATGACCGTGACCCTGGGGCGGCTGCGGGCGTGCCCAGTGTTCGATGTCCGATTTGTGGGACTGTCTCACAACACGATCCGCGGCGCAGCAGGCGGGGCCATCCTCATGGCCGAACTGCTCAAGGCCCAGGGGTACTTCTGAGAAGACAGGGGTCGGGACCCGGACCGTGACGAACATCCTACAGCTCCACCCCGTCCTCAAGGCCGACTTCGTGCGGGCCGAGGGCAGCACCCTGTACGACTCCCAGGGGCGGGGCTTCCTGGATTGGGAGTCCGGGGTCTGGTGCACGGGCCTGGGCCACGGCCACCCCCGGATCACAGAGGTCCTCCATCGCCAGGCCGGCCGGCTCATGCACCTGGGATTCCGCTACCAGAGCCCGGTCACAGAGGAGGCCGCTGCGGAGCTGCTCGACCTGGCCGGCCTGGCGGGCGGCAGGTGCGTTTTCCTGACCTCAGGCAGCGAGGCCGTGAACCTGGCCCTGCACCTGGCCCGGCCTGCAACCCGCAAGACGCGGTTCGTGTGTCTGGACCCCACGTTCCTGGCCTCCTACGGGCAAGGCGCGGACCAGTCCGGCACCCGCTGGACCCATGTGGACCGCGACGCGACAGGCCTGGATCCGGTCATGGACTGGGATCCAGTCTCTGCCTTTGTCCTGGAGCCGGGCAGTGCATGCGGGAGCGTCCAGTTTCCGTGCGAGGGACTGGTGGGCCGGATCGCAGACCGCGTTCAAGGGCGCGGCGGCCTGGTCGTGGTGGACGAGGTGGTGACCGGCCTGGGGCGGAGCGGGGAGTGGTTCGGGTTCAACCACTTCGACGTCCGGCCGGACATCGTCGCCCTGGGCAAGGGGCTCGGCAACGGATACCCGGTCAGTGCGGTCCTGGTCAGCCAGCAGGTCGCCCGGGCCCTCTCGGCCACGGACCTCCACTACATCCAGTCGCACCAGAACGACCCCTTGGGCTGCGCTGTGGCCCTGGAGGTGGTCCGCACGCTCCGTCAAGAGGGCCTTGTGGAGCGCAGCCGTCAGGTCGGCCGACTCTTGCTGGACCGGTTGACCGACCTTCAGACCCGGTGCCCCGCCCTCAAGGAGGTGCGGGGCAGGGGCCTCATGGTGGCCGCGGAGTTGCAGGAACGGATCGCGGCGGATCGGGTCTTTGATCGGATGCTGGACCGGGGCTTCCTGATCGGGTGTAGCCCGACCTTCAATCTGGTTCGGTTCATGCCCCCGCTGAACGTTCCCCTACAGGAGATCGACCGCCTCCTGGACGCCCTGGAGGCGGTGCTGCACGAGGTCGCCGGGTCCGCACAGGGCCCAAGGAGATCCACATGGCCAGAAGGAAGCTGAACGCCAAGGGACCGGGTGAGGGGGTCGCAAGGAAGGTCATCGAGGGCATACCCCGGGTGGGGTTCTACCGGGGTGGGAACGCCTGCCCGGAGAGCTTCCCGTTTCCGTCCTGCCTGGCCGCCTACCTCCGATTCCTGGGAGACGACCGGGGCACGAGAGAGATCGAAGTCGAGGGCAAGAGGTGGCTCCTGAACGACACCTACGTGTACCTCATGGGGACCTCGGGCGAGGCCTTCCGTCTGTTCTGGAGACCGACCTGGGACCTCGGCAACAGCGGCATCCTGAGCCTGACTCCGGACTCCAGGCAGTTCTTCGATCTGGCCTTTGCAGGGATCGGGTATGGATATGAGATCCTCCACAGGAAGGATACCGGGGTCGACGAGTCCACGATGCGGAGACGGATCTGCCAATCCATACAGGACGCAGGCAGGCCCGTTCTCGGATTCGGGGTCGTCGGACCGCCGGAATGCTGCCTGATCACGGGCATCGACCAGGGCGGCGACGTCCTGACGGGATGGAGCTTCTTTCAGGACGCGCCGGACTTCTCAGCCGGCCTGGACCTGGAGCCCTGCGGGTACTTCAGAAAGCGGGGGTGGTATGCGGGCACCCAGGCCCTGGTCCTGGTCCATGATCGATCCGGGCCCGTGAACCTGGAGGTCGCCTATCACCGGTCCATCCAGCGGGCCGTGAACCTGATCCGGAGACCGGTCATGGAGCTGGACGGGCCGTGGCCCAGCGGCCTGGCCGCCTTCGACGCGTGGGCCCAGACGATCCTCCGCCACCAGGACGGCCCTTCGGGTGACATGGCCGCATGGAGACAGAGGCACCTGTGCCACACGGCTGCGGTCGGGATGGTGGCAGAGGGCAGGTGGTATGGGTCTCTGTTTCTCAAGGCTGTGCAGGATGCGCTCGGCAGCATGGCCGTTCCGTTGCAGGAGGCGATGGGCTGCTTCGAACAGGTGCACAAACGGATGTGGCAGATCTGGGGGCTCGTGGGCGGACCGGGCTTCGAGGACGACAAGTTCCTGCGGTTCGCGGATCCCAAGGTCCGCGAGCAGATCGCCCCGATCCTCCTCCAGGCCAGGGACCTCGACGCCAGGGCCGCGGACTGCATGGAGAAGGCCTTGGCACTGGGATAGGCTTCAGGGCAGTCCCCGGGGCGGAGTGATCGCCCATGGCCGGTCAGGGCCCACCACGTCGTCCACAATCCCAGGCTCTGGGGTGCGGAGGTGCGGGACCGTTTCACACGCCCTTGGAGGGCTAGTCGGGATCCGAATGCCCGTGTGGACTCCCGGTGAGCACGACCTGGCCCGCATTGGGATTGCCCACATACCCGAGGATCCCGCGACCGGAGCCGTGCCGGTATAGATTCTCCCTTTCCTGCAGGGTCAAGCCGCCGCTGGGGTCGCCCATGTGCGGGTCCCGTTCCAGGTCCTTCAAGTCGCTGCTGCGGGCAAGCCGGCCGTCGGTCCTCTGGGTCGCGCGGACCCTCCGCGTCCTGGGGCCACGGGCCACCTGAAACGTGCCCTGTTCCCCGAAGAGGGACAGACCCCGGTCCGCCGAGAAGGCGATCCTCCCCTCGGCCCCGGGCACGGCCACCGTGGCGACCGCCGTGGAGACCGTGACGTCGTTGTTGGCCCGCCGGGTCTGGTCCACCTTGAGCAGCATGGACCCGTACTTCAGACCGATCCTCGCCTTGATCCTCCCGTCCTGGCCTGCCAGGGACGCACACTCCGCGATGCCGATCTTGGTCCCGCTGTCCAGCACCACCCTGCCCCTCCCGCCAAGATCCAGGACGACCTGCGATTGGAAACCCGTCCGGATCACGGTGTGGGGGCGGAGCATGGCCCCGGCCTTGAGCTCGGTCCAGGGGGCAGGGTCCGGGTCGGTCTGCATCTTGTGGGCCGTGCCGATGACCGAGACGACCTGCACCTGCAGAGGGGCCTCCGTCTGCGCATTCGTCTGCTGCCCATGCGCCAGGGGTCCCAGGCCAGGTGCGATCAGGAGCCCGAGGACCCACGCGGACCGAAATGGGATGGAGGTGTGCATGGTGCGCTCCTGCTATTGCGTCTGTCCGACCTAGTTGGGGAACTTGCCGGTCCGCCGAACCCCGTCGGCCCGGGTGAGGACCGCCACGTACTCCATGCCCGTCACGGGCGCGGACAGGCCGCCCTCGGACATCATCCCGTAGTATTGCAGCTCCCGCAGACACAGACGCCGGCTCGGCCCGAGCAGGGTCAGCGCAGCCCCCTTCTCCCGGACGCCGCAGGCCTGGTAGACCATGTAGGCCAGATGCCCCTTGGTCAGGGTCTGGCCCGCTGACACGGTCCAGGAGCGGGGCACAACCCCCCTCTGCCTGAGCCTGTCCAGGCGGGCCTGGAAATCCCCGGAACCCTGCCCATCGAGCAGCAGGCACAGGCCGTGCAGCGCGGTGTCCAAGTCCATGGCCCGGATCTGGCTGGCCCGATCCAGGAACTCCGCACTGTCCACATCCGCAGGGATGGCGAGGGTCTTGTCGGCCGGGACGGACCCGCTGTTGGGGCTGCATCCGCTGAGCGTCAGGCCCAGGATCAGGGTCAGGATCGGCACTCGCCCGCGGGTCGTCCTTCGTGGTCTCATGGCTTTGCCCAAGTCCTGTCTAGAAGCTGAATACCAGGCCCGTGTACAGGAAATCGCGGGAGGAATCGTCTCCTTCGTTGTAGGCGTCGCCGGGGTGGAACATCCCGTAGCGCAGGGTCCAGGCCAGGTCGCTGGTCCAACGCCAGTTGCAGAACAGGTCCCACTCGCACCCCACCCACCTCTCGCTCAGGGTGGCCAGGGTGTCGCTGATCGCCCCGTCCCTCCAGTCCTTGGCATACACGAAGACCTTGCCCCCAACCTCCAGACCCTGGAACCGGGCCCAGGGGAACAGACTCGCCCCGCACGCAAGGATGTGCAGGTTGGAGAGGGCCATCGCGGACGCCATGCCGGTGTCTCGCCACCCCAGCGCATTGAAGGCCTGGTCCGGCGTGTGGACGGTGTTGCCCCCGACCGTGGCCACGGCACTCCTTGTCCTGTCGGGGTCGCCACTCCCGAACATGTACTCCAGTGTCAGACGGCCGGACGGGGTGTGGGGGATCAGGTACTCCAGCGAGGCATCGAAGGCCCAGGCCTCGATCCGGTCCCGCCCGGAGGCGGCCCCGTCGGAGTAGGTCCGACCCCGCTCCAAGACCAGCTCCACGGCATAGCGGACCTCGTCCGTGATCAGGATACCCCGCGAACCCACGCCGAAGTAGCGGGAGTCGTATTGGTACGACTGCGCAGGGGACGGGGCGGAGGGGTCCGTGTGATCCCAGTTCCACAGGCAGTACACAAACGGCCGGTGGTCGGAGAGCCCCTCGTACGCCAACTCCGCGCCCCACAGGACACGGTCTTGGTGGTCCTTCACCAGAGGGGACGGGTCCATGTTGAGGGAACGATAGAGGGTGGTCCCTGCAAAGGTCCTGAACTGCCACGCATCCACCTCCGCCTCCGCGCTGAGCATGTCCAGGGGCAGGGACAACACCAGGGAGTTCCCGAGGGTCTGGAAGTCCCGGCCCGCCTTCACTCCCAGCTCGGCACGGCCCGACGGATCCCATCCGAACAACCGGCCCACGTTCAGGCCGTACCATGCGCGTTCGAGCCTCTCGAAGGAGTCGTCTCCCCGGCTTGTGGGGCTGTTGTTCCGTTTCCAGTCGTCGTACTCCAGCAGACCGCGAACGTAGAACACGTGGGTGTCCCGCAGGCCCACCTGGGACCAGCCCCGCAGTTGGGACTGCAACAGGGTCCTTTGGGTGGACGCCGGGTCATCGTCGTAATCGAGCATCCCCAGGCTCAGCCAGCCTCCCCCATCCACAGTCACCTCTTGCCGGGAGGGGGCCTGTTGATCCATCCGGATCCGAAGCTCCTCATCGTAGACTCGCGGTGCCAAGGGCTGTGCCCAGACCGCGTGCGCCCCCCACAACCACGCACAGATCCCCACACCCATCGCTCGATATACGGCGGTTCGTGACTGCGCGTCGACCATGAGACTCCTGGCGTCTGTCCTGAATCCAACCGGCAACCTCTACGGGGCCCGGGGGTATTCTAATGGCGCGCACAGGCCTGTCAAAACAATAGCCCGTCCCCTGCCCTGGGGACACACACCCGAGGACCTTCACCCTGATCCTCGCCGTGAACCATCCAGGCACGAACTTTTTGACAGGCCGAGCCCTATTCCAGTATAGTCACCCTGGGTCGTTCGCGGGGACGGCCGCCGGAGGCAGCTTCTATGGACGAGGCCTCGAAGAGAAGGGAAGTCAGGTCCGCCGTACGGTCGGCCACCCGTCTTGGGGCCCAACAGGATACACCCCCGCATCCACCCGGAGGTCCTCTTGAAAGGGTATGACATGAAGACGCGAACGGCATGTCTGATCGCGGGCGTCCTGGTTCTGTGTGGCGCGGCAGGGGCCGCGCCCAGTGTCTCATGGACGCTCGGCACCACGCCCCCGGCGGCCTGGACCATCACACCCACGAATCCCGGAACGGGCCAGCAGGTCCTGTTCAGCGGTCCGACCGGGGTGTACAGCAACAGCTGTGTAGGCGAGCAGGGCGAGGGGGGCCAGCCGATCCTGAGTGTGGACTCGGCCAGCAAGGTCGTGGAGCTGGGCTTCCAGGGTCCCCCGCCGGGCGCGTGCATCGCGATCTATCTGCCGGTCTGCGGCCTGCAGGGCCAGTTCGGCCCCCTGGCCTCCGGCCGCTGGACCTTCAGGGGGACCACGACCCAGGGGGTCTTCGAGATCCGCTTCACAGTCGGCCCGACCCAGGTGATCTACGTGGACAAGGACGCCACCAGCAGCCCCTTCAATGGGACCACGTGGGCCAAGGCCTACAAGGAACTGAGGGACGGCCTGGCCGCGGCCTGGGCAGGGGACGAGGTCCGCGTGGCCGAGGGGACCTACACGCCGGGCCCCGGGGGCCGGTCCGCGTCCTTTGCCCTCACCGGCGGGGTCCGGGTCAAGGGGGGCTATGCCGGGAACGGCCACCCCGACCCCGGTGCGAGGGATGTGTCCGCGTATCCCACGGTCCTCAGCGGGGACCTGAATGGAGACGACCTGTGGGGGATCCTGAACCGGGGCGACAACAGCTACCATGTGGTGACCTCGTCGGCCTCGTCTCCGGCCCCTGTGCTCGATGGGTTCACCCTCGCTGCAGGCCAGGCGGACGGACCCTATCCCCATCAGTACGGGGGCGGCCTGTTCGTCACAGGGGGCCATCCGGTCCTGATCGACTGCACCCTCCGTGGGAACGCGGCGGTATTCGGCGGGGCCCTGGCGTGCCTGGGCGGGGCCGCGTCCCTGGGCAACTGTACGATCGGCGGCAATCGGGCCCTCCTGTTGGGCGGAGGCGCCTACATGCAGGACGGCGACCTCAGCCTGGTCAACGCGTTGGTCGTGGGCAACTCCGCGGGTCTGGCCGACACGATGGGTAGCTCCGCGGTCTACGCCGTCAACGGCAGCCTGTCCTTGGAGGACTGCACCGTGGCCGACAACATGGGCATCCAAGGCCAGGCCATCGCAGGGTACGTCTGGGGCTGGCCGCCCGCGCACACGATCCAGGTGACCAACAGCATCCTGTACAACGGGGGCAATGAGATCTCCGTCAACGACCCCTCGATCGTGACCGTGGCCTACAGTGACTGCCGGGGCGGCTGGATCGGCGCGGGCAACCTGGACGCGGATCCCCAGTTCGTGGACCCGGGCCAGTTCAGCATCGAGGGGGAGTGGATCAACGGGGACTACCGCCTGCAGTCCACCTCGCCCTGCGTCAACCAGGGCAGCCAGGCCCTGCTCGGCACGGATCTCTTGGACCTCGACCGGGACGGGGATGCAGGGGAGATCCTGCCCGTGGATCGGGCAGGGGCCGCGCGCGTCCAGTCCGGTCAGGTCGACATGGGGGCCTACGAGCGGGCCGGTTCAGGACCCGGGCCCGGACCGGGCTGGCTGCCTGTGACGACGATCGAGGTGCAGTACGACGTGCCGGCCAGCCCGCCTGGTTTCCCCATCACGGTCTCGGCCGGACCCCTGTTCAACACGGTCCAGGTCAACTTCCAGGCGGAACTGATGTTGGGGATCGCGGCGACCTCGCCGGGGGGCGGCAACTGGACGGCCTGGTTTGACCCGGATCCCAATCCGGTCGGTCCGGGGGATGTCAGCGTGACCTACTACATCCAAGGCGAGGGCTTCATGCCCTGGATGCTCACGCCCGGCACACCGGACGTCACAATCGCGGAACTGACGTTCTACGTGCGACCGGCCCCGTAGCCTGCGCACGAAACCTCCGGCTCCGGCCGTGAACACGCCCGGCATCCGCTGTTCCTGGGCATAGGACACCTCTTCGAACGCCCAGCACGGGCATTAGGCGTCCCTCTCGGCGGGGTACTCTGGGGATGACCACAAAGGAGGCCCTGCCGGATGGCAGGGCCTCCTCGTGTTCAGTTCGCGGTACTCACTAGACAGGGGTGACATTGGTCGCGCAGGGGCCCTTCTTGCCCTGCCCGACGGTGAACTCGACCTTCTGCCCCTCATCAAGGGTGGCATAGCCTTGGGTCTTGATCTCCGAGTGGTGAACGAACAGGTCCTGTCCCCCACCGTCCGGAGTGATGAAACCGAATCCCTTTGACGCATTGAACCACTTCACTGTACCTCTACTCACAACTGCATCTCCTGGGCAACTACTGCCCTGCTAAAAAAATGTCTCTCCTTATCGGTTCTCCTGGAAAATGCTCTCGAGAGACGGAAGAGTATCATCCATTGGCCTACCATTATGCCAAGGGCGGTTACCGTTCTGCAATAGGAATGTCCCTATTTTACCCCTTTTTTCTTGTCCCAGGGTCCTGTCCCCCAGGTGCCCCTCGCCCGCCCCGGGCAAGTCGCGCCCTGGGGGGCATTTGACAGGGGCCCCCAGCAAAGGATAAGATCATGGCGATCTGGTGCATCTATGAGCAGATCCAAGGAGACCTCCATCACGCACGCTCATCGCGCTAACTCCAGGTCTGGCCTGCACATCCTCTTTGAGGATGGGGACATCCTCGTGGCAGACAAGCCTGCGGGCCTGCTCACCATGGCCACAGAGACGCAGAAGCACAGGACCTTGTACGCCCTTGTGGCGGACCATGTCCGGGGTCGCGGAGGCCGGGCCAGGCTCTATATCGTCCACCGGCTGGACCGCGACGCCTCGGGACTGCTGGTCTTCGCCCGTTCCAAGCAGGCCCAGGCGGATCTGCAAGGACAGTTCAAGGCCCACTCCGCTGCCAGGACCTATGTGGCCGTGACCGAGCACCGGATGGCCCAGGACACGTACACCCTCCAATCGTACCTGGCCGAGAACGCGGCCTACCGGTGTTACTCCACACCCGACCCGGCCAAGGGCAAGTGGGCCGTGACCCACGTCCAGGTCTTGGGCAGGTCCAGCCACAGGACCCTGGTGGAGGCCCGCCTGGAGACCGGCCGAAAGCACCAGATCCGGGTCCACCTGGCTGACCTGGGCCACCCTGTTGTCGGAGACCGGGTCTATGGGGGACCGGGCAACCCCATCCGGAGACTGGCCCTCCACGCCGTGCGCCTGGCCTTTGTCCATCCACGCACAAGACAGCCAATGGAGTTCTGCTCCCGGGCACCCGCCTGTTTTGACACGCTGGTCCGGGCAAGGAGTCGAGATTCGGATGCCCACAGACCCGCCCAAGGACCCATCCCGTCACCCCTCCCGTAGGCCGCGGTACCGGGGCACGCACCCAGCGAGCTTCCACCAGCGGTACAAGGAGCTCCATCCGGAGGCCTATCCGGAGATGCACGAACACGTCCGCGCCCGGGGCCGAACACCAGCCGGAACCCATGTGCCTGTGCTCGTGGCCGAGGTCCTGGAAAGCCTGCGTCCGGGCCCCGGCGACGTGGTGGTGGACTGCACCATCGGCTATGGAGGCCACGCCCTCCAGTTCCTTCGGGCGATCGGGCCGACCGGCCGGTTGATCGGCCTGGACGTGGACGGCCTGCAGCTGGCGCGCACCGCGGATCGCCTTGCGCGGTTCGGCCGGTCCGTCTCCCTCCACCACGGCAGCTACGCAGGCCTTCCGGCGGTCCTGGCCAAGGAGGGGATCGAAACCGTGGACTGCCTGTTTGCGGACCTGGGGGTCTCTAGCATGCAGGTCGACGACCCGGATCGGGGCTTCAGCTACAAGCACCCCGACAGCCCCCTGGACATGCGCATGGATGACCGGCTGGACCGCACAGCCGCAGACCTGCTGGCCTGCCTGCCCGTGCAGGACCTGTGCGCAGCCCTCAGGGACCTCGCGGACGAGCCCGATCACGAGCGGATCGCCCAGTTCATCGCGGCCCAGCGCATGGCCATGCCCATCACCCGGACCGGGGATCTGATCCGCCTGGTCTTCGCAGCCAAGGGCACCACGGAGAAGGCCTGGAAGAGGCACAAGACCTACGAGGATCCGCACCCTGCCGCGTGCACGTTTCAGGCCCTCCGCATCCTGGTCAACGACGAACTGGGTGCGTTGCGGGAACTGCTCCGCGTGGCCCCCTCGTGCCTCGGACCCGGGGGTCGGATCGGCCTGATCAGCTTCCACAGCGGAGAGGACCGCCTGGTCAAGCACGCGCTGCGAGAGGGCCTGGAGGCCGGGGTCTATCAGACCGTGGCGACCGAGGTGATCCGGCCCACGCCCCAGGAGATCCACTCCAATCCCAGGAGCCGGTCCGCGCGCCTCCGCTGGGCCGTCAGGGCCGGCCCGTAATCGTCCGCACATGGAAGCCGGGCCGTCGCTATCGGACCGAGTCATCTGAGGGCAGGCCGAGCTGTTGGTAGAGACTGCGCCGCCCCGCCTTGTCGCCCTCCAGGGTGGCCCGGGCATAGTCGGCGACCTCCTTGGCGCGGGCCCGAGGCACGACGATGACCCCGTCTCCATCGGCCACCACGACATCGCCCGGCATGACCAGCACACCGCCGCACTCAATGGGCCTGTTGACGGACTCGATCTCGTTGCGGCCCGGCCGAATCCCCCGGCCCGGCCTCTTGAAGTAGAGGGGGGCCTTCTCAGCCGCAATCTCGTCTGTGTCCCTGGCCGTAGCGTCCGTGACCACGCCCACGCATCCGCGGAGCCTCCAGCCCATGATGTTGTTGGAGCCGATGGTCCCTACGTCGGAGTCAGGGGCGTCGTCGATCACCACCACCGTGCCCTTGCGGATCAGCGGCACAAAGGGCTCGCTCGACAGGGTGTTGTACCAGTCTGCGACCCACTGGTCGAAGGCCTTGCCGTCCATGGCTGCGGCAGGAGGCCTCTGGGTGGGCACGTATCTCGCCGTGACCGCGATCCCGATGAAGCGGTGCGTGAAGTGCTGCGTGTCCTTCCAAGCAGCCTGGATCTCCGGGGACATCAGCCCCCGGTTGGCCAGACCGACCTTGTCCATCCCGTCCGACACGTCCGCCACGCGGAGACCCTCAAAGAGCCTAAGGGTCTCCTGGTCGTCCTGCTCGCTGTACACCGGGATCGCCAGGAAGTGGGTCCCCTCCCGCGAGTCCACAGCAGGGGCCCGGACCGCCTCGGCCCCGGCACCTATGGCAACCCACTCGCAGCCCCCCATCGCCAGGACCAGCGGGCTGGCGAGGGTGGCCAGCAAGACCTGTTCCCCTGTCCTGACGCGGGTGTGTCGAGGTGAGTGTCTCTCCATGTTCGGTCTCCTTGGCCCAGGTTCCTCTCTGTCGTTGCTCAGGACCCTCCAACCCTGGCCGGTCGGCTGCGAGGGTCCGGCCCGGTCGGATCACAGGAGGTCCCCGGGCCCCTGGGCACGAGCATAGTCCTGGAAGGGACGCGGTGCAAGGGGACCACGCGGGGCCGAGGGGTGTGGCGTTCGCGCGAACCCCGTGTAGCCCCGCTTCGTATGAGCAGCCGTGTCTCGTTGGCCGACCTCCTGGGTACCCAACGGGCGATGGGTCCAGGAGCGGGGCCCTTTTGTAGAGAGGTCATGCCCATGATGCAGAGAAAGACCCCCCTCCTGACCCTCGCGTGGATAGCCGCAGGGGCAGCCGCGGTCTGGGCTGCCACGGCCCCGTCCGACTCGGCAAGGGACCCTGATGTCGCTGCGGTCCAGAGGAGGCTGACCGACCTGGAGAGGCGAGTGCTTGCCCTGGAGAGTCGGCCCACCCCTCCAATCAGGCCAGGCAAGCCTCGTGGTGCAACGCCCAAGGACCCATCGGACAGGCCGGATGTGGAGAGGCTGGACAAGCGGCTGGACGACCTGGAGCAGCGGATCGAACGCCTGGAGAAGGGGCTGCCGTCGGTGTCGGTCCTGCCCCGCCTGCCCCGCAGTCCGGACGGGCCTGCGCCCAGGGGCTGGCTCCCGTGGGAGTTCAACGGACGGACCTACTACTGGATCCCCCTGAGCCCGGGTGCAGACCACACCTGCCCAGCGCCGGACAGGTCCGGCCAGGGCAATCCCTGAACTCGATGCCTGTCCAAGGGCCGCAGTCAGAAGATCACCCCGCGGCAAATCCCTTTGCCACGGGGCGACGAAAAAGCCATCTTCTCAAGCACGGTGCACCTAGCGCGGCGGTCCCGCACCCGGGCCCGGCACAGCGCCTGCGTCCTGCAATTGGGGGACCTGCACGACCGTACCCAACTCGCCCAGGTGAAGGGCCACGTCAACCTGATTGGGGTTCAGCTCGAAACTACGGATCAGGTTCGCCTTGGCCCGGCCCGTGTCGTTCTTGCCCAGGTAGTACAGACCCAGTTCCTTGAAGGCCAGGGCCGAACCGGGCGAGCCCTGGGTGGCTGCGTCAAAGCAGGCCAAGGCATAGGGGTCCAGACCTGCGCGGGCAAAGGCCTTGGCCAGATCCACCGCCTCCGCAGGGGTGTACGACACCTGCCGGATGAATCCCTGCACGGCCTGATCCGCGCCCTCGCGGTCCCCCTTGTCCAGCAGCATCTGGACCAGGGCCACCTGGGCCTTTCGGAAGGACGGCGCAAAGCGGATGGCCTGATCCAAGTGGTAGCGGGCCTTGTCCCAGAGACGCTCGGAGCGATAGTACTCGCCCAGTTGATAGTGGGCCTCGGGGTCCTGGAAGTTCCGATCGACCCAGGACAGGAGGTACTGCTCCTTGTCCGGTATGGGGCGGACAACAGGCTCCCTTCCGGGCGGGATCTCACAACCGGTCCATCCCAGTGCAGCGGCCCCCAGGGCAATCGCTCCCAACACCGCCACGACCCGTGAGACCGTGTGACTGTCCCTGCAACCCATCTGACGCCTCCCTGAAGCCCTTCTCTGCCGGACCCCGGCACCACACGCGCTGGATGTGCAAAGCATTGGTGTATCCAACGGCGAAGAGATTGGCAAGAGGGAAAAGCCGCACAGGGACGTGAAATCTCGCGAGAGGCGTCCCGGCCCGCAGCCGAAGGGCCTGCTAACCCGCGACCACCTGCCGACGGATCTGGCCGACCTGGTCCAGGTAGCGCCGCGCACCAGCCTCGTCGCGCGTCTCCACGATGACCCGCATGATGGGCTCCGTGTTGCTGGCCCGCAGGTGCAGCCAGCCGTCCTCGAAGTCGAACCGGGCCCCGTCCCGGGTGTCCACGCGGGCGTGTGCGAACCGCTTGCGGGCCTGGTCCAGGATCTCCGCGGCCTGTGCGGGGTCCGCAGGGAACTTCTCCTTGATCATCCTGTACGCGCCGATCCGGTCTGCGAGCTGACGGACCGTGCGTCCGGTCCGGGCCATGAGCTGCAGGACCAAGGCCATGGCCACCAGGCTGTCCCGGATCGGACCGACCCGCAGGTCGATCACACCGCCGTTGCCCTCGCCCCCGATCACGCAGCGGTTCTCGATCATGGCCGACGCGACGTGGGCCTCCCCCACCGGGGTCCGGATCACCCGGCACCCTGTGCGGGCCGCGATGTCGTCGATCATCCGCGAGGTGGAGAGGTTGGCGGCAACAGGTCCCTGGGTCTCGGACAGGACCCCTTGGGCAGCCAGGGCCAGGGTGTATTCCTCCCCCAGATAGGTCCCCTGCCCGTCCACGATGGCCAGTCGGTCCGCGTCCGGGTCCTGGGCGAAGCCGATGTCTGCTCCGGCCCTGCGAACGTCCTGGCAGAGCCCGCGCAGGTTCGCCTCCGTGGGCTCGGGCTCGTGGGCGAACAGGCCGGTCGGGCTGTCGTGGACCGCCTCCACACTGCATCCCAAGGCCGCCAAGAGCCGCTTGCCCGGCCGGGCCCCAGCCCCATTGACGCTGTCCAGAACCACCTTGAATCCCTTGGCCGAGATGGCCTCCCGATCCACCAGGCCCAGGACCCGATCCACGTGCACCGCGTCGGTCTGGGTGTCGCAGGTGACCCGGCCGCACCCGACCGAGTCCACGCAGACCCATCGTCTGTCCAGAAAGACCCGCCGGATCTCGGCCGCCTCGTGCTCCGGCGGGGCCATGCCCTGGGCATTCAGCAGCTTGACGCCGTTGTAGGGCAGGGGATTGTGGGAGGCGGTGATCACCACTCCGCCGTCGCAGGCCAGGTGTCTGGCCATGATCCCCACACTTGGGGTGGTCACGATTCCCAGATCGACCACGTCCACGCCCGCGCTGCAAAGACCGGCCGTGACCGCGGACTGGACCATCTGGCCGCTGGGCCGCGAGTCCCTGCCCACGCACACCGCGGGTCTCCGGTCCCCGCGCGAGGAGGCCTGCCGCAGAAAGGTGCCGAAGGAGGCCCCATACTCGGCGGCAATCGCGGCCGTCAGGTCCTGTCCGACAATCCCGCGGAGCCCGCTGATCGTGATCATCAGGCCCATATTTCTGTCTTCTGACTTCCGGATTCTGGATTCCGGATTCTGTGTTGTGGATTCTGAGTTCTGTGTTCAGTCCAGCTTGCAGACGTACAGCTCGTTCACGAAGTCCAGGCCGGACAGCTCCTCGATGACCGCCGTAGTGGGCTCCTTGTTGAGGCTGACCGCCAGCATGGCCTTCTGCTCCTCGAGCTTCTGGGCCACCCCCATGGTGCAGATGTTGATCTTGTGCCTGCCGCAGACCGTGCCCACGGCGCCGATCACGCCGGGCTTGTCGTCGTTGAAGATCACCACGACCGACCCCTGAGGGGTCATCTCGAGCTTGTATCCGTCGATCTCGATGATCCGCAGGAGCTTGTTCCCGAACACGGACCCGGTCACCACGCGGCTGACCTTGTCGGTCACCACGCGGGCCGTGAAGCTGGCCGCCACGTCCCGGGCCTCCACGTTCTTGGCCTCCTGGACGCTGATGCCCCGCTCCTTGGCCAGGACGGGGGTGTTGACCATGTTCAGCGGCATCTCGAAGTGCCTCTGCAGCAGGCCCACCAAGAAGTTGATCGTCACGCCCTTGACGCCCATCTCGGCGATCGCACCGCGGTACTGGACCTCGACCTCCTTGATCTGGCCCGGGGCAATCGTGCTGATCACCTGGCCGATGCGGCGGGCCAGCTCCCCGTACTGGGCGACCATGGGCGGAACGGACCCGGATGTGGACGGGGCATTCACCGCGTTCTTGATGGCCCCGCCCCGGATGGCCTCGACCAGGATCTCTGCGGCCTCGACCGCCACCTCGATCTGGGCCTCCTCCGTGCTCGCGCCCAGGTGCGGGGTCGCCACGCAGTTCTCGAACTGGGCGAAGCGGTAGTCGGACGGGGGCTCCTGGGGGAACACGTCCAGCGCCACACCCGCAATCCGCTTGGAGGCCAGGGCCTCGTACAGGGCGTCCTCGTTGAGGATGCCGCCGCGGGCCACGTTGATCAGGCGGACCGAGGGCTTCATCAGGGCGATCTGGTCCTTGCCGATCATGTTCACGGTCTGATCGTTCTTGGGCACGTGCACCGTGATGAAGTCGGACTCCCTGAAGATCCGCTCCAGGCCGTCACAGATCTCCACGCCGATCTTGGGGGCCTCGGGCGGGGCGGCCAGGGGATCATACCCCAGGACCTTCATGTTGAACCCCCTGGCCATGCGGGCCACGGCCATGCCGATGCGGCCCAGTCCGATCACGCCCAGGACCTTGTTGTTGAGCTGGTTGCCCGTGTACTTCTTGCGGTCCCAGACCTTGCTCTTGAGGCTGGTGCACGCGGGCACCACGTTGCGGCTCAGGGCCAGGATCAGGGCCATGGTGTGCTCCGCTGCGCTGAGGGTGTTGCCGCCCGGGGTGTTCATCACCAGGATGCCCTTGCGCGTGGCCTCCTTGACGTCCACGTTGTCGATGCCCACCCCCGCGCGGGCGATGGCTCGGAGTCTACCCGAGCGGGCCAAGACCTGGGCGGTGACCTTGGTGTCGCTGCGGAGGATCAGACCGTCGTACTCCCCGATGACCGCGGCCAGTTCATCCTCCTTCATGCCGGTCTTGACGACCGGCTCCACGCCCTCCATGGACTTGAGAAGATCGATCCCCTCCTTTGCGAGCTTGTCCGAAATCAGAATCTTGATCATCCAGGCACTCCTTACAGTGCGTCTAAGACACCCTTCAGCCTCGGTCTGCCCCAACGGATAGGGTCCGGCCGGGTTTGGACATTGTAGCTTCGGCCCGCCGGACCGCAAGCATGAGGTGGGCCCCAGGTCCGGGAACACGGCCCCTGCCGGAACCGCGATCCGCGGCCTTGACGGATCCGGGCCTGGGCCGTAGGATCCGCCCGTCACCGGACCGAAGTGAAAGGACACCCATGAGACCCCTCTTGCAGACCAGCATCACCGGATGGACACCGACGCGGGGCAAGGTTCGCGACCTGTACGACCTCGGGGACAGGCTCCTGATCGTGGCCACGGATCGGATCTCCGCATTCGACGTGGTCATGGCCAACGGGATCCCCTACAAGGGGGTGGTGCTCACCCAGATCGCCAAGTTCTGGTTCGACCATCTGGCCGGCACGGTCGACCACCACCTGATCAGCGACCGGGTCTCCGACCTGCCCAAGCCGTTCTGCGACCACCCCGAGCTCGCCGGGCGTAGCATGCTGGTCCGGAAGGTCCGGGTCCTTCCGGTCGAGTGTATCGTGAGGGGATACCTGGCCGGGTCCGGCTGGAAGGAGTACCAGCACAGCGGGACCGTGTGCGGCATCAGGCTGCCCGCGGGCCTTCGCCAGTGCGACCGCCTGCCCGAGCCGATCTTCACGCCCTCGACCAAGGCCCAACACGGCCTGCATGACGAGAACATCGACTTCGAGCAGTGCGCCCAGATCGTGGGCCGCGCGGTCGCCGAGTCCATGCGGGACCGGAGTCTGGCGGTCTTCAAACAGGCCTCGGACCATGCCGCGGCCAGGGGCATCCTCCTGGCAGACACCAAGTTCGAGTGGGGCCTTGCCGAGGACGGGAGGATCCTCCTTGTGGACGAGGTCCTGACCCCGGATTCCTCGCGGTTCTGGCCTGCGGACGGGTATGCCCCGGGCCGGGATCAGGAGAGCTTCGACAAGCAGTTCGTGCGGAACTACCTGGAGGCCATCGCCTTCGACAAGTCCGGCCCGGGCGTGGAGCTGCCCCCCGATGTGGTGGAGCGGACCTCCGCCAAGTACATCGAGGCCTACGAGCGCCTGACCGGCAGGAGGTTCGCCCTGGAATAGGCAGTCTGTCTGGGATCAAGCCCCGGTCCGGGACCTTGCACAGGAGCCAGCATGACCTCGATCAAGCAACTGCCCAAGGATGAGCGCCCGCGGGAGCGGCTCATCGAGAAGGGGGCCAGGGCCTTGTCCGATCGAGACCTGCTGGCCATCCTTCTGCGCACGGGGATCGCCAAACATGACGTCACGGCGATCGCGCGCCAACTCGTGGCCGTGATTGACAAGAAGGGCACAGACCTCACGGCTGCGGACCTGATCGACATCGAGGGGATCGGCCCGGCCAAGGCGGCCCTGATCGCGGCGGCCTTTGAGTTCGTGCGCCGCAGGATCAAGCCCGACGGCGTGAAGATCCGGTCCGCTGCGGACGTGCTGCCCCTGATCCAGCACTATGCGGACCGCAGACAGGAACACTTCCTGTGCGTCTCCCTCAACGGGGCCCACGAGGTCATCCAGGCCCGGGTCGTCACGATCGGCCTGGTGGACCAGAGCCACGTGCACCCCAGAGAGGTCTTTGCGGACCCGATTGCGGACCGGGCCTCGGCCGTGATCCTGGCCCACAACCACCCCAGCGGCCAGCTCACGCCCAGCCCGGAGGACCGCGACGTCACGCACCGGCTCAAGGTCGCAGGCGACGTGCTGGGGATCCGCGTGCTGGACCACGTGATCTTCACGACCAAGGGGTTCTACAGCCTGGCCGAGCACGACGAGCTCTAGCCCGCATTTCTCACAAGCCTTCGGTTCTGAGCGGTCCTGTTGTCCGGCTGCCGCGTTCTCGGTCCCGTTTGTCCTCGACGTACCGCCCTGGGTACGCCTCCGGGCAAACGAGACCTGCGGCC
>JAGOQT010000352.1 GCA_018007255.1 Phycisphaerae bacterium
CGGCGAGGTCAGCGCAACGGTCTGGACCAGGGTCCTGAAGGACATGTGCAGGGCGAAGAACATCCACGTGATCGAGTAGGAGTCGTGTTATGAGAACCGGACCATCGAGGTGGGCAGCGGCCCTGGTCCTTCTACCCGGGCTTGGCTGGCTCCTGCCTGCCGGCACGTACGCTCAGCCGACGGCTGGGCCTTCCGCGGGGTCGGTGTTCTATCTGGGCGCGGACATCTCCTCCCTGTCCAGCGGGCGGAGTGGCCCGTTCGTGTACCGGGAGGGCGGCCAGCAGGGCACCGAGTTCGGCATCATGGCCAGGCACGGATGGAACGCCTTCCGCCTCCGCGTGTTCGTCTCGCCTGTGCGCATGGCCCCCAACAACAGCCTGGAGAACACCCTCCCCCTGGCCCGACAGATCAAGGAGGCGGACGCTGCGTTCATGCTGGACATCCACTACTCGGACACCTGGGCGGATCCTCAGCACCAGGAGACCCCGGCCGCCTGGCGAGACCTGGACGTGGCCGGCCTGGAGAAGAGGGTCGAGGAGTACAGCAAGGACGTCCTCACCCAGCTCCGCGAGGCCGGGGCCATGCCCGACATGGTCCAGGTCGGAAACGAGATCACGGGCGGCATGCTCTGGCCCCTTGGGTACGTCAAGGTGCCCCCTTCGGAGGTCAAGCTGGATGCGGGCCGGATTCGTGGTCCATTCCCCGAGCCTTACGATGACGCCAAACAGTGGGACAACCTCATCCGCTTCATCAAGGCCGGGGTTCGAGGCGTCCGGGCAGGGGCAGCGGGCACGCAGGTCCAGATCATCCTGCACATCGACTGTGGCGGCGACTGGCCCGTCACCAAGTGGTGGCTCCATCACATTACGGAGGCCAAGGTCGACTACGATGTCCTGGGCCAGAGCTTCTACCCGAGGTGGCACGGCACACTGGCCCTCCTGCAACAGAACCTGATCGAGACCAGTCGCCGCTACAAGAAGCCAATCATGGTCGTGGAGACGGGATACCCCCAGTCTGGTGGAGACACCATCCTGTCAGAGAGCAAGTACAACGCCTGGCCCGGCACCCAGGAGGGCCAGCTCCAGTTCATGGCCGACCTGATCCACACGGTCCGGCGTGCAGGTGGGACCGGCGTGTTCTACTGGGCTCCGGAAGGCAGCCGCGGAAACGGCATGTGGAACCCGGACGGCGGCCCCGCCCCGTCGATCCTTGTGCTCGAGCAGCTGGAGAGGCTCATGAACACCCCTGCCAGCCGGGTGCCGGAGGCACCAGCCCAGTAATTGCCAGAAGCAGCGATGAAAGACAGGACTGTCCCCAATCCCCCGCCGCCCCCATGGCAGTTCGACGAGTCGATCCCTGTCGGGAGGGATTTCACCAGCCTGGAGGTGGTAGAGGCCTATGATGCCCATCATGGGCTGTTCAGAGACGTGGAGAAGGAGAATGCGGCCGTGATCGCGGATCTGGGCCTCCAGCCGGGCCACATCGTTGCGGACTTCGGGTGCGGGACAGGGGCCTTTGCCCTGCAGGCTGCACGCCGCTGCGCACGGGTGCACGCCATCGATGTCTCTGCTGCGATGCTGGACTACACCCTCCATAAGGCCCGGGCCCAGGGGCTGGCCAACGTCGTGTGTCACCAGGGGGGGTTCCTGACTTATGTCCACACCGACGGCCCCGTGGATGCGATCACCACCAGCCTGGCCTTACACCATCTGCCCGATTTCTGGAAGCAGAAGGCCCTGTGCAGGCTCCATTCCATGCTCCAGGAGGGAGGCAGGCTCTTCCTGTCGGACGTGGTGTTCTCTGGAAACGACTGTGAGGCCTCCATTGCCGCGTGGATCGACAGAATCCTGCCCACGGCGGGTCCCCAGGTAGCAGAGGGCATCAGGGAACACGTGCGCAGGGAGTACTCGACCTGGGCGTGGATCATGGAGGGCCTGCTCCAGAGGGCAGGATTCCGTATTGACCGCGCGGAGTACACAGACGGGGTCTTGGCCCGGTACTACGCCACCAAGATCCGTGAGGGGTGACGCCGACGTGCAGGGTATGAACATGGACAAACGGGACTTCGACAAGGAGGCCCCCACGTGGGACGAGAACCCGGCCAGGGTCAAGCTGGCCCAGGGCATCGCAGCGGCCATTGAGAAACGCGGTGTCCTGACGCCCGAGACGGACGCCATGGACTTCGGCTGCGGCACGGGCCTTCTGACCCTCCTGGTCCGGCCTCAGATCCGGTCCATCGGGGGCGTCGACAGCTCGCAGGGGATGCTGGACGCGCTCCATGCGAAGATCGCGCGTTTGAAGCTGACCGGCGTGAGAGCGCAGCTCGTGGACCTGGACAAAGGGGATGCACTGGGAGGGCGATATGATCTCATCGTCTCCAGCATGACCCTCCACCACATCAGGGATGTCGCCTCCCTCTTCGAGCGATTCAGGCGGATCCTGACCCCGGGCGGTCATCTGGCCTTGGCGGATCTGGATTCCGAGGGCGGGCTGTTTCACTCCGACAACACCGGCGTGTTCCACCTCGGGTTTGACCGGGCGACCCTCCGCCAAACCCTGAAGGAAGCGGGATTCGAGGACATCGAGGACGTGACCGCCAGTGAGGTGGTCAAGCCCACGATCGACGGACAGGTAAGACGATTCACCATCTTTCTGATGACCGGCAGAAGGTGAGCCGAGCGCAACCGATGTGGTGAGATTCGCCCAGGACTCCTGGCCCCCTGACTTGTGGCGACCGGAATTGGACTCCTATGCTCCGCCGTCTTGCTATCGTGATCCTGTTCAGCATCGCCTTTGCCTACGTCGAGTCTGCGGTCGTCGTGTACCTGAGGGCCATCTTCCACCCCAACGGCTTCAGCTTCCCGTTGCCTGTCTTTGAGCTCAATCCCCTGTGGAGGCGACTGATCCTGACCGAGGTCGGAAGGGAGGCGGCCACCATGGTGATCATCGCCACCGGGGCATGGCTCTTTGGGCGGTCCGCTCAGGAACGCTGGGCCTATGGCCTGGCCATCTTTGCGGTCTGGGACATCTTCTACTATGTCTGGCTTAAGGTCCTGATCCACTGGCCGGCCTCCCTCATGGACTGGGACATCCTCTTTCTGATCCCGGCGGCCTGGGCGTCGCCTGTCCTGTACCCTGTCCTTGTGTCCATCGCGATGTTGGCGGCCGCAGGGGTCATCCTGTGGCGTACCAAGACGAATCACGCGGTGAGGCTTGGAGGGTGCGGGTGGGCGGCCCTCCTCACAGGCTGTGGGATCATCGTGGTGTCCTTCTGCGTCGGTGGCCTCCACGCCACCCAGCCGGATTATGCCAGCTACTTCTGGTGGCCGCTGTTTACCGTGGGGTATGTCCTGGCCATAGGGGCCTTCGGCCAGGCAGTCTGGCGGGATCCATCCTCCCATGACATGACGGACCGCATGGGCGGCCGGTGCGGTGACAGTCGGCGAGGGTGAAGCCCATCCCGCGAAGTCGTCAGTCGCCAGCCGCAGCGGCAGAGCCATTCATCCAATGAGCCTCAGGCCCTTGTTCATCGCGTACCGGCGAACGGACTCCACCTCCTCCGCCGTGGGACGGCGGTTCAGCCGGGGATCGGTATGGGCCTTGAAGCAGGGGCGGTACTGGTCCATCACGTGGATCGCTGTCGATGGGCTGACGCGGGTGGCGAGGAAGTCCACGATCTCAAGGCTGCCTGCCAGGCCGTTGGGCAGGACCAGATGACGTACCAGCAGACCACGGACTGCAAGGCCATTGACGACGTGCAGGTCGCCGACCTGGCGGTGCATCTCCAGGATCGCCTCGCGACTCACGGACGGATAGTCCGGGGCCTGGCTGAGTTGACCGGCGATTGTAGAGTCTGCGTACTTCATGTCCGGCATGTAGATGTCAACGAAGCTGTCGATTCGCCCGAGCACGTCAACCGCGTCATAGCCTCCGCTGTTATAGACGATTGGCAGTCGCAGCCCTTCGTCCCGGGCTCGGTTGATCGCCTCGCGGATAGGGGG
>JAGOQT010000035.1 GCA_018007255.1 Phycisphaerae bacterium
GGCAGACGGAGCGGAGGGGGGGCCACCCCGGGCGAGGTCCCTGACGCGCCCACACGGGGGGTCGTGGCCTCTCGAAGCGGCGGGCGTCGAGTGGCCCTGTTTGGGCCGGTCACCTGCCAGTCCGGCCGGCTCTTGGAGTCTTCGGACGGGACGGTTACCCTGGATTCACGGGCGGACGATGGGTCCGTCCTGGTCACCCGAATACACCCTGTGCGGAGGTCGGTGATCGGGCAGGTCCGGTGCCCGCTCCGGCTCGGCGGTCTGATCCGGGCCCTGTGCGGCGAGGGGGCTGCGGGCCAGGATGTGCAGGGCGGACTGAGGGTCTCCTATTCAGACCTCCTCTCGCTGCTCAAGCAGGCCTGTGACAGCGGGTTCGTGGATGCGAACTTCTGGGCCGGTCCTCTGCCTGGCGGCGCGCGGTGATAATGTCAAGGAAAGAGCGGCCTTGGGCCGATAACCGGGGGAGAGGTTGGCCTCGCCGGGCACGGAGTCCCCAGGGGTACGGAACGTCTACTAGGACCGAGAATGCGGCTTGAGAAGATCATCCTGAACGGATTCAAGAGTTTTGCGGACAAGACCGAGTTCACCTTCGACCATTCCGTGACGGCCATCGTGGGACCCAACGGGTGCGGCAAGAGCAACGTGGTGGACGCGGTCAAGTGGGTCCTCGGGGAGCAGAGGGTCAAGAGCCTTCGCAGCGACCAGATGACGGATGTGATCTTCGGCGGCAGCGGGGCCCGCAAGCCCTTGGGGGCCGCGGAGGTGACCCTGGTCCTGTCCAACCCGGAGGTGGGGGGGGCCAGGAGGCTGCCCCTGGACACGGAGAGCGTGCAGATCACCAGGAAGGTCCTTCGCAGCGGCGAGGGCGAGTATCGAATCAACAACCGGGTCTGCCGGCTCAAGGACCTCCGCGAGTTGTTCATGGACACCGGTGTGGCTACGCGGGCCTACTCGATCATCGAGCAGGGTCAGGTCGAGCAGGTCGTGGCGGCCTCTGCGGTGGATCGGCGGATCGTCTTTGAGGAGGCGGCCGGGATCAGCAAGTACAAGGCCCACAAGAGGGAGGCCCTGCGGAGACTCGAGCACGCAGAGCAGAACCTCCTTCGCCTGGCGGACATCCTGGGCGAGGTCACCCGGCGTCTGCGATCCGTGAAGGTCCAGGCGGGCAAGGCCCGCAGCTTCCTGGAGGCGACCCAGCGGCTCAAGGAGCTGCAGGTGAACTACTCGCTGGTCGAGTACGCCAAGAACGACGATCTCCTCCGTCAGAGACGGCAGGTCCTGGAGGGGACCTCCCAGGCCTATGCGCAGCTCGCGGCGGATCTGTCCAGGTCCGATGTCCAGGTCAGCGAGCTGGGCACCGCCGTCCTGGAGAAGGAGCACGCCCTCACCGAGGTCGGCAATCGCCTGGTCTCTGCGCAGAGCCGGATCGACCAGCTCCTCCAGCGCATGGAGTTCCTGCGTTCCCGGATCGGGGAGTTGACCGATCGCAGCCGGTTGCGGCTCCAGCAGATGGAGTCGCTCCGCAGACAGGCCGGGGCCCTGCAGGCGGACCTGGCCCAGGTGGAAGGACATCTGGCCGCCGCGGAGAAGGACTCGCTGGACAAGCGGCAGGCCGCCGACGTGCTGGAGGAGGAGATCCGCCAGACCGAGGCCGAGCTGGCCCAGGTGGAGGCGGAGCTCAGGGATGAGAAGACCGGGATCATCGACATCGTGCGCAGAACCGCCCAGCTGCACAACGAGATCCAGAGCCTCTCGGACTTCCGGACAAACCTCTCGCAGCAGAAAGACCGGCTCTCCACACGGGCACAGACCGCGACTGCGGAGTTGGAGAAGGTCTTGGCCGACAAGGCCCAGTACAAGGCCAGGCTGGACGACATCGAGAAGGTCCTGCAGGATCTCCAGGGGCATCTGGAGGCCAAGCGAGGGGAAGCGGAGTCGGTGGAGGCCTCTCTGACGGAGGGCGCAAAGGTCCTGGCCTCGCACAAGGAGAGGCGCAGCGCCCTGCACGGCGAGCTCGCCGTGCTCAAGGATATGGAGGACCGCTACGAGGGTCTGACCAAGACCGTCAAGGGGATCCTCCAGGGCAAGGCCACAGGGGACCAGGGTCTCTCCTATGTCGAGGGGATCCTCGCTCAGACGATCGAGACCGACGTGGAGTACGCAGGCGCGGTGGAGGCGGCCCTCGAGGGGATGACCGACGCCGTGGTGGTCACGAGCCGTCAGGCCCTGCTCGCGGACAGGGGCCGCGTGGAGTCATGGGAGGGCCGGGTCCACGTGGTGTTCAGCGAAGAGGCCGCCCCCTTTGTGGACCAGGCGGACCTGTCCGAGTTCGACGGGGTGGCCGGGCGTCTCGTGGAGTTCGTGCGATACGCACCCTGCCACGCCCGGCTGGCCTGGCGTCTCCTGGGCCGCACCATCGTGGTGGACTCCCTGGACCGGGCCGTGGACTTGTCCGGCCGGATGGGCGGCGGATACCGATGGGTCACGCCCAAGGGGGAGACCCTTCACGAAGACGGCAGCCTGAGCGTGGGGCCCCTGGGCAGGGCCACAGGTTTGATCTCCCGCAAGAGCCGGATGCGCCAGTTGGAGCAGGCCGTGGCCGAGACCACGGCTCAGATCGATGAACTCCAGACCCGGATCACCAAGGACACCCAGACCCACTCTCACCTGGGGAAGCTGTGCAAGGACCTTCGCACCGCGGTGTACGAGGCCAGCACCGAGAAGATGCAGGTCGGGTCCAAGGTCGGCGCGTTGGAGCAGACGGTGCAGCGGCTTCAGCAGGAGCAGCCCCTGATCGCCGGGGAGATCGGACAGCTGGAGCGGCAGATCGCGCAGTCCGTACAGAGGGAGTACGACTCCAAGCAGAAGCTCTCGGAACTCGAGGCGGTCAACACCGAGCGGACCGCCCGGATCGCGGAGTTGGAGTCCCAACTGACTGCCCTCAAGGAGCGGCGGCAGATGCGGGTCGCGGAACTGACCGAGGTCAAGGTCCAGATCGGTCAGATGACCGAACAGGCCCGGTCCGCCCGACAGAGGATCGCGGGGATCCGGGACCAGACGCAGGCCTCTCTCCAGGCCATTCAGTCCGCCCAGCAGGAGGCCGCGGACGCCGCGCGCCAGATCGACCAGGCCGGCCGCGACATCCTTGCCGCGGAGTCGGCGGTCTCGGACCTGTATGTGGAGAAGGAACGGGCGCAGGAGGAGAACCGTCTTCTCCAAGAGCAGATCGAGTCCCTGGTCCAGCGGCAACGCCAGACCGAGCAGTCTTCGCGGGAACAGCGACAGCAGAAGGGTCTTGTCGAGCAGCAGATCAACGATCTCCGCGTGGAGCTCGCCCAGATCGAGGTGAGGCAGCAGGACCTCGTGGCCCGCGTCAAGGACGACCTCCAGATCGACCTGGTCGAGGCCTATCAGACCTATACCCAGCAGCCCTGCGACTGGGAGGCCGTCCGTGCGGAGATTACCGAGCTTCGCGCCAAGATCGAGCGTCTGGGCAACGTGAACGTGGAGGCGATTGACGAGCAGAAGGTCCTGGAGGAGCGGAACGACTTCCTGAGCAAACAGGTCGAGGACCTCAACCAGAGCAAGGCCCAGTTGGAGCAGCTCATCGCCCGCCTGAACAAGGACAGCCGCGAGCGGTTCGTCAAGACCTTCGAGCAGATCCGCGAGAACTTCCAGGGGCTCTTCCGCAAGCTCTTCGGAGGGGGCAGGGCGGACATCATCCTGGAGGAGGCGGCGGACGTCTTGGACGCGGGCATCGAGGTCATCGCCAAGCCTCCGGGCAAGGAGACGCGGAGCATCTCGCTGCTCAGCGGAGGGGAGAAGTCCATGACCGCCCTGGCCCTCCTGTTCGCGGTCTTCCGCACCAAGCCCTCGCCGTTCTGCTTCCTGGATGAGGTGGATGCCGCCCTGGACGAGGCCAACAACGAGCGGTTTAACCTGATTATCCGCGAGTTCCAGGCGGATACGCAGTTCGTGGTGATCACGCACTCCAAGCGGACCATGAGCGTTGCCGAGGTCCTGTTCGGGGTCACCATGCAGACCCAGGGCGTCAGCAAGAAGATCAGCGTCCGGTTCGACGAGTACGAGCCCCAGCAGGCCGTGGCCTAGGCCGAGCCCTCTCCGGGGTTGCGGGCCGGCACGGTCCGGGTTGGAATGCCCCTGGGTCTGTGCAGTGGGGGCACGGCCCCTGGTGGGCGGTGCCCCAAGATGAGAAACCGGGTCATCGGTCGGAGTCTCCAATTCTCCCCCCATAGTACTTATGCGCAAGGTGTGCCCGGGCTGCGCAGGAGATTCCGCTTGATTCGGGGGATCTGAGTCGCTATCGTGAAGGCGGCGAATCGGATCCGGGCAGGACCTCGGAGCACGGAAGATCCACTGGACACGGCGGCCGAGGAGAGATGGCGGCACATGGGCGACAGACAAGGCCGGGGGAAGGTGGAGGTCTGTTCGACACCACCCACTGGGACGACATACGCGCTGCCCAAGGGCTGGACGAGGCGACCCGCGCCAGGGCCCTGGAGGTCCTGACCACACGGTACTGGCGCCCGGTCTACAGTTTCCTCCGGTGCAAAGGTCATAGTCACCACCAGGCCCAGGACCTGACCCAGGGCTTCTTCCATGAGGTCATCCTGGGCAGGGGCCTGTTCGTGAGGGCGGATCCGTGCAAGGGTCGGTTCAGGACCTATCTCCTGACTGCCCTGACTCGCTATGCGGGAGCAGAGCGGCGCAAGGATCAGGCCAAGAAACGCATGGCCCGCCGGGCAGACCTGCCTCCGGAATCCATAGACCTCAGCACACTGCCTGACCCCCATTCCGCGGGATCCCCGGACCGGGTCTTCGGTCAGGCTTGGGCCGCAGACCTCCTGGCGCGGGCCATGGCCGATGTGGAGGCCGAGTGCCGGGCCGACGGCAGGGCCACGCACTGGGCCGTGTTCTACGAAAGGGTGGTCAAGCCCATCCTGGAGGACGTAGAGCCCCCTGCCCTGGAGTCCCTGTGCAGCCAGTTCGGCATTGAGGGTGAGAAGACCGCATCCAACATGGTCATCACGGTCAAGCGGAGGTTCCGCGCAACGGTCCGTCGCCTCCTGGGCCAGACGCTGGGGCCGGGTGGGGATGTGGACGAGGAACTTAATGACCTGATTGCCATTCTCGTGGATCATGCTGGCGCAGCCTAGACCCATTTCCTGCGTATACACCCATAGGCAACGAGTCGGCCCTGGCCGAGGTCTTGCTGGTGATGGGGAAATGGGAAAGAAGAAGGCACACAAGGGTCTGAGCCCGGATAAGGTGGCCCGACTGCTGCAGATCGGCCCTGACGCCGCTGAGGCAGGCGCGATCTCCCCTGATACGGTGAAGGCCGAGCTCCTGAGAGACCGGCTGGCCAACCACCTTCCAGCTCAGGGCCTGACAGACCGCCAGCTCCTGGCCTGCCTCAAGGACTTGCGGGAAATCCTGGTCTGGTCTGCCGAAGACTCGATTGAGAAGGTCCTCCTGGCCCCGGACACCCCTGTCGAGGCCCTCCGAAGGATCAAGGAATACGGGGTCTCTCTGTCCAGGTCGGCCCAGTCCGACCCGGAGCGGGAGACCGCGAACGTCGTCTACTACGGGGCGATCGCCTCCGCCCTGGTCTTTCACTGCAGGCGGATCACCGAGTTCACATCCGAGGATCTCGAATTGGCCTTCACGACCCTGTCCGGTCTGCCGTGGCTGCCTCGGGGCCTGTCCGGACACTTCAAGAAGGCCGTGGGTTCCTGCCGGGGCTGGGCCCGGGGAAAGACGCCCCAGGCATGACTGACCGGGCCGCAGAGCCAGGATTCCCGGGCCTCAGTCAGGACAGTTCCCGTCGCGCCCCTGGCCCTGAGGTCCTGCCCAAGATCGAGGGGTACGAGGTCCTGGAGGAACTGCCGCGGGGCGGACAGGCCGCGGTGTACAAGGCGATCCGGAAGGCAGATGGGAGGCGGGTGGCCCTGAAGGTCCTGCCTTTTGCCCTGCTGTCCTCGGACTCGGCCCGTCGGCAATTCGAGAGGGAGGTCGAGCTCGTCCTGTCCCTGAGCCATCCGAACATTGTGGCCGTCCTGGACAGCGGGATCACGCGAGGTCAGTACTACTTTGCCATGGAGTACATCCGGGGCCTGACCCTGGATCGATACCAGGCGGCGAGGTGTCTCTCTCTGCGAGACAAGATGCAGCTCTTCTCCCTGATGTGCGGGGCGGTCACCGGCGCGCACCAGCGGGGCGTGATCCATCGCGACCTCAAGCCCTCGAACATCCTTGTGGACGACCAGGGACAGCCCCACGTCGTGGACTTCGGGCTTGCCAAGGCGATCGGGCCCTTGGCCTCGGATTGGGCGGGCAGGGGGTCTCCGACACTGACCGGCGAGATCAAGGGGACCCTGGCCTACATGGCCCCTGAGCAGGCCTTCGGCCCACCCGACCGGGTGGACGCAAGGGCGGACGTGTATGCCCTGGGCGTGATCCTCTACCAGATGGTCCTGGGCCGGCTCCCGCACGAGGCGTCCGGCACCGCCCTGGAGTTCCTCGAGACCATGCGGTCCTCGGAGCCCTTGCGCCCGAGGAAGGTCCTGCCCGGCCTCGACCGGGACGTCGAGGCCATCGTGCTCAACGCCATGGCCAAGGACCCCTCGATGCGCTACTCGGGCACAGGGATGCTGCAGCACGACGTGGACTGCTGGCTCAAGGGGCTGCCCATCTCGGTCCGATCCGTCAGTTCGCTCTACTTGCTCAAGAAGATGGTCTTGCGCCACAAGTTCACAGCCGCGGTGGCGGGACTGCTGGGCTTGGTGGTCCTGGGGTTCTCCGGTTTCTCCTACAACCTGTTCCGATGGTGGCAGGGGGCCCGGGCCCAGACCGTCGAGGTCAGGGCCCAGCTTGCGGAGCAGGTCCGCATGCGGTCCGCCCTGACCCAACAGAGCCTCTTCCTGCACGTGCTGGACCTTTGGCATGCTGGCCGGATCGAAGAGGCTCAGGGTGCGCGCCAAGCCCTGGCCCCGGGCACTCCCGAGGCGGCGGCCTCGGATGTACTGCTGGATCCAAGGCCGTGGCAGGACAAGGTTGAGCAGATCCGCGCCCGCCTGCAAGGAGACCATGGGTTCCTCCTGGGGTTTCTCGCAGCCGAGCACCTCCTCAAGGCGGGCCTTGGTCCGCAGGCCCGCGAGGCGTTTGGCGCCTGTCTGGCCGAGCCGAGTCGTGATGGAGAGGAACTCCTCAGGATGAGGGCCCGCGCCCGCCTCCTGGATCTGGCTGAGACCTCGCCGTGAGAAGAAGCCCCACACCCTGTGCGTTCACCCTGATCGAGCTCCTCACCGCGTGCGCGATCGTCGCCCTGCTCTTGGGTCTGCTCCTGCCGGTCCTTGCCAGGACCAGGACCGCGGCGCGGAGGTGTGCGTGCCAGGCCAATCTGCGGCAGATCTGGCTGGGTTGGGACCTGTACCTGACGGATAACGGCGGTCGCTTCTACAGGGGCCAGAACCACAACTTCGACTTCGGCGGCTGGAAGGGGCACGGTCCCTATACCGCACGCCGTCCCCTGAACCGATACCTCAGTCTGCCCGTGGAGGGCGCCTCCAGCGAGCAGGCCAAGGTCTTCCGGTGCCCGGACGACCAGGGGGGCAGGGATCACCCTGAGCGGGCCTACGACTTCTTCGGCAACAGCTTCCAGGCCAACACACTGCTCACCGGCCCTGTAGGCCTGCCCTCCCAGGACTGGGTGCCTGAGCCTGTGCTGACCATCAACCAGGAGCTGAACAGACACATGGCCGGCCTCGGGCGCAGCGAGCTCTCCGACCCGGCCCGCCTGGCCTTCCTGGGCGACCGCAACTGGGTCTGCCAGTGGGAGCCCATGAACACCTCATTCTGCGGCGGGTCCTGGCACGGGCGTGTGCACCGGCACAACATCACCTTCATGGACGGACACGGCGAGTTCCTGGCTGTGCGCAAGGGCCTGTATGTGGACGAGGCCTACACGGTCGTTCCTGTGGGCAATCTGTCCGCCGAGATCCGAGCCCTCCAGCAGCCCCAATCCTGCGTGTGCGGCAGGCCGTGAGGTTTGCGGTCGGACCGTAGGACTGTGGGACCGTCGGACCGATCTTCTTCACGAAGCCACCTGCTTCGTGCGTTCACCACACCCGTTGGGCATTCCGGACGTGGAATCGACAGATGGTCCCGCAGCCCCGGCACAGATCCGCCAGCAGCGGCTCGGTCCCGCGCAGCGGGCCCAGGGCCTTGTAGTCCAGTCCGACACACCCTGTCTCGACGTGTTGCTTGACCCGGATGTCGCGTGCGATGTCCGTCGCGCCGCAGTGGGGACAGGGGTGCGGCGATGCCGGTTGGGGATCGTTGTTCATGGTGTCTCCTGGGGCAGTTCTCCAAGGTCGGGCAGACCCTCAAGCCTCAGGAGCGACTGCCTTTCCCGATCCAAGACGTACAGCGCGCCGGCCTGCCAGCAGACCCTGTCGCCGATCCCTTCGCCGACCATGCCCGCCTTGCCGGCCTGCCAGGTATACAACGTGCGGCCTGCGAGGAAGTACAGCACGTCTTCCCCAGCAGCGGCCAGGCTGGTGACGGCCGGCCCCGGCAGATGGCAGATCAGGGTCATCTCGCCGCCGGGCACCAGCCGGTAGATTTGGCTGGATGCGGCGAAGTAGAGCGTATCGCCGACCACGGACGCGGCGCCCACGGGGTACGGCAAGGTGCAGAGTCTGGCGTGGCCGCGCTGCGGGTCGATCATGTACAGTGAGGTGGCCTTGTCGTGGTCCCCGCCGTAGACGTAGACTCGCGTCTGCCCGACGGCAAGGCGCATGGCACCGCCCGGCAAGTCGATCTGCGGATGGAACCGTCCTCCTGCGCAGTATCCGAGCTTCCGGCCGCTGATCATGAGCAGGGCGCAGTCCGGCGTGAAGGCCGCGTCGCTCACAGGGGTCGGCCCGTCGAAGAGGAACTGCCTGCTGTCGAGCAGCAAGAGATTATTGGGCTCCGCCACCACGATCCGGCCCCGGTTGCTGACCGTCAGCACGGGAGCGAGGGATCCCAGTTTCGAGACCTTCACCCGCTCCGGGGTCAGGAGCACGGTCAGGCGCACGGCCGGCGTGTCGGCCACCGCCAGTGCCGCGGACAGCCCCACGACCAGGAGATTCAGGAAGTGCTGCATCACCGGGACCCTCCCATCGGTTGAGTCGCCCATCGAAACCACTTCCGGCCGTTCCTCTCCATCTCCTGCTTCTCTTGCTCCGAAGGAGGCAGGGGGATATCGGAGAAACTATCGATGTAGATCTTCATGGCGCGGGACTCGGAGCCCCGGATCTGGTTGATCGTCTCGGCCTCGGGGTATCCTCGCCCGATCAGGTCCACGGCGTTCTGCATGGAGCGTCCCGCCTCATCGCTCAGCCCTTTGGCCACCTTGATGACGCCCAGTTGCGAGCCCCCGCCCAGTGCGGTGATCAGCGTCTCTCCCAGCTTCCGTGGGGCATTCTGGATGCCTTGGCCGATCAGTCCGATGATCCGGTAGGCCGTGGGCGGCAGTTCCATCGCGGCCGATGAGTCCCCTTCGATGGCGGTCGTCGCACGGATGGAGAAGGACGGGGGCACCGGGACGCGAACCTGGCCGAGCGTCGGTCCCGCAGCGGCGATTGTGGCGGGGTCGTCGGACCCGGCCGCCATCCCTTCTTCCGGTTTTCCGAGGAGTCCGAGCGCGTCCGCCTGCAGGTCCGCAAAGGCCGCGTCCGTTTGTGCCAGTCGTCTTCTTTGCTCCGCCTCTCGTGTCTCGCGCGCCGCCTCGGCGATCTTCCGTTCGCGCGCCGCCTGCTGCAGAAACGCCCTCGTATCCGCTTCGCTGTCGAGCCAGAACTGGGCCTCCTTCAGGTTCTTCAGGATCGTCGGGTCGCCCGGTGTGGCCTGAAGGGCTTCCCGGAAGTGCCGGACGGATTCCGCCCAATTGCGATACTGGTATGCGTCTAGGCCCTTCCGATTGAGCGAGTAGGCCTTCTCTTTGGCCTGGGCGTTCTTCAGGTTCTGCCGGATCACCGGGTCCTCGGGAGCCACCTTCAGGGCCTCCTGATAGTACTGGATGGCCGCCGTCCAGTTGCCCTTGCCGTACTGTTCGTTGCCCTTCAGGTTGAGGTCGCGGGCTCTCTGACTCCGGCGTTCCGCAGCCCGTTCCTGTATCCCCCGGATCACGTGGTAGAAGGGGATGCCGTAGCCATTTTCACCCCAGACCGGCTCCGGAGTACCCTCACTCCCACCGGACGCGGAGCCGCCGGGTTCATCATACCCCCCGGGGGCGGGATACATGTTCATCCGCAGCGTGGGGTCTCCCGATCGCGCCACAGCCTCGTCAATCGCGGCCAGACAGTCCTGCCTGGTGGCGAAACGTCCCACCCGCTTGGATATCGGAGCACCGGCCCGTCGCATCGCCTCGACCAGCCCGTCGCTGTATTCAATCTCCCAGGCGGGCCATGCGCAGGACACGGCCATGAGTATGATTATCGGTGCTGTTCTGACCTCTCTCATGGGTCAACCTCAGTGCATTCTCCATCCAGCATCGGCCATGGCAACCCCGCCCCGATATATCGTAAGAATTGGCAAATGCGTGCAGTGAAATCATTCGATGACCAGAGAAATGTCTCTCGGTTCTGTCAAAGGAGCATACGGATGGGTACAAGAAGGACGTCGGCAGGGGCGTGGGCGGTCCTACTGGCATGGACATGGGTCGGACCTGTGCTCGCGGGAGAGATTCACGATGCGGTGAAGAAGGGCGACGTGGAAAAGGTCGAGGCGCTCCTGAAAGAGGACTCCTCCCTGGTCAAGGACCGGGACAACCGCGGAAGCACGCCGTTGCATGAGGCGGCCGCCTACGAACAGGAGGAAATCGCCAAACTGCTGCTCGCGAAGAAGGCGGACGTCCATGCCAAGGACGAAGACGACAACACGCCGCTGCATGAGGCGGCGGGCAACGGCAGTGCGAAAGTGGCTAAACTACTGCTGTCGGACAGGGCCGACGTCAAGGCCAGGAATGACGATGGGGATACGCCGTTGCATGCGGCGGCGGAAGACGGCAGCGTGGACGTGATGAAGCAGCTTCTGGCCAAGAGGGCCGACGTCAAGGCCCGCAATTCGCAGGAGCGGACACCTCTGCATCTGGCGGCATATGCGGGAGCCGTGGATGCCGTCCAGTTGCTTCTCTCCCGAAAGGCGGACGTCAACGCCCGCGACGAATACGGAACCACGCCTCTGCATGACGCGGTGGGGTCCTTTGGGACGAAACCACAGGAAAGAAAGGCAGTGGCCGAAGTGCTGCTCTCCAAGAAGGCGGACGTTCATGCCCGCAAGACCTCCGGCGACACGCCCCTGCACACCGCGGCTGAGCGTGCCGGCCCGGACACGATCGAGCTGCTGCTGGACTACCAGGCCCAGATCGATGCGGTGAACAACGCAGGCGAAACGCCGTTGCACAAAGCGGCGTACAGCGGCAGCCGCGAGAAGGTCGAGGTGCTCCTGGCCCGTGGGGTCGCTGTGAATGCTAGGGACAAGTCCGGCGAGACGCCTCTGCACGAGGCGGCGGCGTATCTGGCCGAGAGCGACGGAGCCGTCGAGGCGTTGTTGGCCCGCGGGGCAGACATCCATGCCACAGACAACGACGGCTGGACGCCCCTGCACGACGCGGCGTCTGCCGGAAGAAGAGAGACTATCGCCGCGTTGCTCGCCGCCCGGCCGGACGTGAATGCGAAGGACAACCTGGGTCTGCGCCCCCTGCACCTGACGGCGCGAATCTTGCCCCAGGCCATCGGGGACGCGGTCAGAGTCTTGCTGGCCGCTGGGGCGGACGTGCACGCCGTGAATGGCAATGGCGAAACGCCGTTGCACGAGGCGGCGCGATGGGACAGAAAGGAGATGATCGAACTGCTGCTGGCCGCCGGGGCGGACGTCAATGCCAGGGACAACTCCGGAGAGACGCCTCTGCATGATGCGGCGTCCGCGGGGAAGAAAGAGGCCGTGGAGACACTGCTGGCCGCCGGAGCGGACATTGCCGCGGTGACGAAGTTCGATGACAAGACGCCGCTGGACATGGCGCTGTCCAGCAAGCACGAGGCGGTGGCCGACGTGATCCGGGCGGGATATGCCCGAACCATCCATGAGACCGCCAAAGCCGGCGATGTGGCCAAGCTGAAGATGCTTCTGGCCGAGAACCCCGGCCTGGTGCAGGTTACAGACGAGCAGGGCCGGACCCCTCTGCACTACGCCGTGCTCAGTGACCAACGGGAGGCCGTGCAGGAGTTGCTGCAGCGCGACGCGGATGTCAACGCCAGGGACAACAGCGGCTGGACGCCTCTGCACTGTGCGGCCGGTATGGGGTTTGGGGAAGCGGTCAAGGTCTTGCTTTCCCGCAAGGCCAACGTCAACACCGCCGACAAGGATGGCGGGACGCCCCTGCACTTCGCCGCCGGGCGGGGGTACATGGGCATCGTCGAGCTCCTGCTGGAGGCCCGGGCCGACCTCAACGCCAAGAGCCACTTCGGGTATACGCCCCTGCGATCCGCGGCCTCCAAAGGGCATACGGGCGTGGTGGCCCTGCTCCGCCAGCACGGCGGCGAGGAATGACAAGGCGGCCTCGAGCCCCCGCCGTGCGTGAGAGTCCAGCCCTGCCTGTGGCCGGGCCGTGACGTTTGCGGTCGAACTGTCCTTGGCTGTGGGACTCACTTTGGCCCTCAATTCTGTTATGTTAAGGTCTGACCCTCAAGCTTCTTGACCCACGGTGCAGAAGGAGTTATGATTGTTCGTGTGTTGCTGCTGGGGTGCAAGGTAGGAGCAGGTTGTCCAGTAGGAGGACGTGTGGGCATGGGATCAAGGGTGGCGGTTCTCCTGCAACCTGGGGCGGCCTGGGTCGTCTTGTGTCTGCTGGGCATGGGGTCTGTCTCCGCTGGGGCGAATCCGGGCGCACCTCCGGATGTGTGTGTGGACCTGCGCATGAGGGAGGCGGTGACACACGACTGCGCCTTCTTCGAGACCCCGGATGTGGACTTCTCTCCCGGGGAGCCTGGCTGGAACGCGATCTGGGCCCATCGGATGACGGACCCTCCCAGGAGCCGGTTCGAAGTCACCTTTGAACTCAAGCAGGTCACCGGGGACCTGCTCCTGACCGCGGCCCACCTGACTGCCTCCACAGTGGAGAACGGTGTACAGATCGGCTATGCCCCGATCAGTCTCGTCGTGAACGACGACGACGGCGACCCCTTCAACGGGACCCACCTTGCCCTCCACATGGGTCCTGATGGGAACAGCCCGGCAGATGGCTTCGACGTGGGCTACAACCACGATGACCGGCACGGCCTAGAGACCGACACCTTCCTGTTGCCGGCCCAGCACCTCCGCGCAGGGACCAACACGGTCACATGGGCATTCGGTGCAGAGGCCCGATCGAGCTACAGACTGCAGGCCCTTCGGATCTACGCCCCGTCCAGAGGCAGGCTTCAGTTCACCTCTGAGGCCTACCGAGTGGACGAGGCCGGGCGCATGGCGGTCCTGAGAGTCCTCCGCCAGGACAGCTGGGAGGGCGAGGTCTCGGCTCGTTTCCAGGTCCGAGCCATCACGGCTGCACCCGGCTCGGACTACGAGGATGTCTCCGGGACCGTGACCTTCCGCCATCAAGAGCAGTCCCAGACGATCGTCATACCGATCCAGGCCGATTCCGAGTCGGAGGGTCCTGAGACCTTCGAGGTCTGTCTGAGCGATCCGGGGCCTGGGTGCGTGCTCGGCCATCCGGCGACAACCGTGGTCACGGTCATGGACGAACAAACCCGGGCCTCAGCCCTCCATGTGGACCGGGACTCGCCCGTGGACGGCAACGGCCTGGACTGGAAGACCGCATTTCACGACCTTCAGGACGCCCTGCGCGAAGCCCGTCGGGCGTGTGTGGCCCATCGGGAGATCTGGGTGGCGGGAGGGACCTACACCCCGGATGGAGGTTCGCTCGACCCAGGGGCCAGCTTCCAACTTGTGGACGGTGTGGCCTTGTACGGTGGTTTTCAGGGTAACGAGACGAGACGCTCGCAGCGGGATCCTCTGTTGCATCCGACGATCCTCAGCGGGGACCTGAACGGGGACGACGGACCGGGATTCACGAACACCTCCGACAATGCCCATCACGTGGTCCGGGCTGCGGACGTGGGGGCCACCTCCATCCTGGATGGATTCGTGGTCCAGGGCGGATACGGTACCACGCTCTATGGCGAATACACCTCCACCGGGGGAGGGCTCTTCCTCCGCCACGCCAGCCCCGTGATCCGCAACTGTACGATCCGGTGGAACCGGGCCATGGATGGGGCAGGGGCCTTCTGCCACGGCCTGTCGTTTCCCGCGTTCGAGGCATGCCGGTTTGAGGGGAACTTGGTGGATGTCCCCATCACCGGCGGGGCGGGTCTTTCGAATCGGACCAGCAGTCCGTTGCTCCTCAACTGTGTGTTCCTGGGGAACCGTTGCCTGGGCACAGGAGGGGCCCTGTGCAACTGGGACAGCTCTCCTACGGTCCTCCAATGCACCTTCTCCTGGAACACGGCCATGGAGTACACCGGCCGGGGCGGTTCCGTCTTCGTGTTCGGGGCGGCATTCGACACCCGGCCTGTGCTGCGCAACTGCATCCTGACCTCCAACTTCGCCAACGAAGGGAACCAGTTTGGCTTCATGGGCACGGCCAGCCTGTTCATAGAACACTCGATCCTGGAGGATATCGGAAGCCTGTCCTGGATCGAGATGTACCGACAGGCGGGCCTGGTGAAGGGACCGGGGGTGGAGGACCGCGACGTCCAACTGACGCCGGACGGGCGCCTGATCTCGCGCGTCGATGCCCTGGGTGGAGTGGCCTGCGATCCTGCGGCAACCGACATCGACGGTGAGGTGCGATCCGCCGGTCAGGCTACGCTGGGCGCGGACGTGTTTCTCGACGCGGATCGGGATGGCCTGCCTGATGCCTGGGAGAAGAGGTGGTTTGGAGACGCCCTCGCAGGGGATCCCTATGCGGACGCCGACGGAGACGGGCTCTCCAACCTGGACGAATTCCAGCTTCACGGCAGCAATCCCTGGCGCAGGCCTTTGTTCGTGGATGGTGCGCGAGGCGATGACTCGTACGACGGCTCCGCGGACAGGCCCAAGCGGACGATCCGGTCCGGCTTGGATGCAGCCCAGCCCGGGGACACCGTACTCTTGGCCCCGGGGACCTACCAAGGCCCGGGCAACACGGGGATCGAGTTCCAGGGCCGCAAGGTGGTGCTCAGGGGTGCAGGCCAGTCCCCCGAGGCCACGGTCATGGACTGCAACTATGCGGGGTTCGCCTTTCGATTCACCGATGGAGAGACTCCGGCATCGGCCCTTGCCAACCTGTCGATCCTGCATGGCCGGACGGAGGTGGGAGGGGTCGTGCAGTGCCATGCAGCGAGTCCCCTGTTCAAGGACTGCCGGATCATCGACAGCGTCTGTGCCTTGCGCCCCCAGACCTTGACCCTTCAGGGGGGCCAGGGATACGACTTCAGCGAACAGGTCTTCACCCCAGCGACCCTCGGTGACGTCTACTACGATGCCGGCTGGTTCATGATGGACGGGGATCATTGGGAGATCCTGGACATGGGGCCTCTGCCTCTGACGGAACTGGGCAGATTACCCGGTGTCTGGGACTATGAGGCCTGGGGCATGGGGGCCTGGGACACGAATGGATTGAAGGCCGTTGCGGGCCGTTCCTACGCTATCCGAACCTGGGAGTACGAGCGGTACGCCTTGGTTCACGTCCTGGAGGCCCATGCCGATCGAATTACGGTTGAATGGCTCTACGTCAATGCGAAGAGTTGGCCCGGCGAGTACAGAACCGGAGGACTGAGTGTGTACCTCGGCGTACCCCGTCTGGCGGGGTTCACTCTCCAGGGAAGCGGTCCTGACGGGTTGTATGTCCAGAGTGGGGGGCTCTCCCTGGTGGGCGATCTCCGCCTGTTCAGCAATGGTCTCCGGACTGACTGGGCCGTGATTCAAGGCACAGGCAGGATCGTCCTGGATGCGAATACGACCTGGCGCGCGGACCGGGTCTTCCTGCGGTGTGATGTGACAGGCCCTGGGACCCTAACCGTGATGGACGGCTCGGAGTTCCGGATCGAGCACCGGGCCGCGGTGAGCCTGTCCGAGGGCGACCTGAAGGGTTCGATCGAGTGCGACGGTCTGTTGCTCCTGAAGGACCAGGTCCTGCTCCGAGATACCCTTATCCGGGTCAACCGCCTCGACTCTCAGGACGAGGCCTGCCTGGACAACTGCGTGATCCAGGCGGAGGCCGGCGCCCCGTACGGCCAGTTCTTTGTCTCCGGCCAGGCGGCCGTGAACGTCCCTGCGATCCGGGCCAATGGAGACCGGTACCTGGACGTGGACCCCAAGGTCTATGACTGCAACAACCTCCGCGTCGGCGTCATCGACGTGCTTGTGGACGAAGGGGTCCATGGCACCATGGGGGGGCTCTTTGAATTGAGGGGCCTGGACATTCCAAATCTCCCCTGGGAGCCGAACGTCTATGTTCATCCCCTGACGAAGGTCCCGGACTTTGGCCCCCAGACCTGGACGATCGACCGGCTGGAACTGGTCCCAGGGGCCCGCCTGAACCTGACCAATCGCTTCGACTTCCAGGCCCCATTCGACTGGGCCGGCGGCCAGGAGGTCCTCTTCGTCAAGGACCTGGTTCTGGGCGAGGGGGCCATCCTCAACACGGCCTTCAACCGGGTGTACTGTGAGCGACTGATCCAGGCCGACTCGGCCCGGATCATCAGCATCCCCCTGTTGGGTTTCTCCCTGAACAACATCGCCTTTGACGATGAACGGGACTTCTCCACGCGGGTCAAGACCCACAACACCATCGCAACGGACCTGGGCATGTCGGACGTCTTTGTGTCCAGGGTCGTGGGCCAGTCCCCCGACCCGCGCGGAATGATGCGGATGCGGAACCTCCCGATCGACGGCACATCCGTTCACGCCCTCGCCCAGGGCCTCTTTGCCAAGGCCGGCGAGGACACCATCCTGGTTCGCTTCGAGTACCTCTTCGAGACCTCCTCCGGTCAGCTTGCCGTGTACCTGACGGATTCCACGGAGATGCTGGAATCCGACCACCCGGAGCGAGAGAACCATTACAGCCTGGTGGGCCAGGTCCTCACCCCTCCGGCAGGCAGGCCAGGCTCTGCAGGCAGTGGAACCTTCGCCACCTTCGAGATGCGGGCCGCAGCCGGCCGGCTGGACTTCTACCGTGGAGTTCGGATTGAGTTGGAGTTGGTTGGTCCTGCTGGGACGTCGGTTCTGATCGACAACTGGGACCCGCTGGCGCAGCCCAACCCGCATTACTGCTGGGATCTGGTTCAGCCGAACGACACAGTGGACGCCTTTGACTTTCTGGCCGTGATGAGCGAATCGGGCAAGCGGTCCGAGGAGGTGCAGAGCGTATCGGGGGTACCGATGGGGCACTACCTGGAGGGTTTCTTCTGCAGGGACGGGTATGTGACGGTCCTGGACGCGATGGCAGCCAACTGGCACATGTGCGGTCTGGGCTGCCCTGCAAACGACCCGATTGGGGCCCTTGCAGTGAGCGGGTTGTCCGAGGGTGGCGTCCAGGCTGAGGGGGACTCGACTGGGGATGCACCGATCTGCCCGGGAGGGTCCTTGTTGGCAGTGGGCAAGACCTACTCCGTGGACCTGCAGGGATCGGATGACTTCCTGCAAGAGGCCCTATATGGTCTGGATGCAGCGGGCGCAGCGACGCCTTGTGGTGGCGTTTCGGGCATGGGGCAGATGAACATCAGGCTGGTGAAGGGGCCAGAGGGAGAGGTCTATGCGGTGAATCTGGAGCGGGGCCTGGTCAAGGTGGGCGGCGTCCAGCCCTTGATCCGGACAAGGGTCTGCTCGGTGGACTGTGAGCCGAGGACACAGGGTCCGGCAACGGTGTATGTGGGGATGCAGGGTGTTGGGGGTACGGTAGCTGGTCTTCCGATCCTGGATGCTGCGTTTGACGAGTCGGGGGACTTGTACGTGGTTCCTGTGGTGGTCAGCCCTGAGGGGACGGACGCGTATGTGGCTGGTGCTCGACTGCGTCAAGGTGGAGGGGGCTGGTCTGTGGTTCAGTTGTACGCCCCGCAGACGCAGGCCAACGACAACATCGTTTTGGACAACCTTCGAGAGATCGAGACGGACTGCAGGGGCAGGGTTCTTGTGTTGAACGTGGCCAGGCAGAACCGGAGCGACGCGGTGTTGGTCTTTGACAGGGACACGGGGTTGGAGGCGGGCCGGGAGGATGTGGCCGGGCTGGGCATGGAGTCTCCTGGGGCCATGCGTTTGGTGGGGGGTGGGGGTGTACTGGTGTTGGGCGGCGCGAGTTCAGGCAAGGCGTGTGTGGTGGCCGTGTCGGTAGGGGACCTGGGTCAGTCTGGCCCGCACGGTCGTTTGTTTGAGGTTGTGGGCATGGACCAAGTGACAGGCCTGGCGGAGGACCCGGGCACGGGTGCGGTGTGGGTCACTGGGATTGTGCTGGAGGATGTCCCTGCTGCCTTTGATTCGACTACGATGCTGGATGTCCTGAATCGGCCTCCGTTCTACTCTGGATGCGTGGCGAGCCTCATGGTGGATCAGCAGACCCCTGTGGAGGCTCGTCCGGTGGTTTCAGGGGGGGAGCGTACCCTGAGTCTGCCCCTGGCAGTGGAATGGTTCGATCCGCTGCGTTGACTCTACGTCTCTTCAGCCCCAGGGCCTGGGATTTGCGGCCTGGGCCTGGCTGCCCCGAAACAGCCTGGCCCATAGACCAGATACCCTCATCCGTCTGCCCCTGCACCCGCTCTGGACGGGGCATGCCGCACCTGCGTCCTCAATGTCTTATAGGCCAAGTGTCAGCAACCCAAGGTCACTAAAGTGTCAGGAACCGGAGGTCATTACAATGGTGAAGAAAGCCTCCGGAGAATAACGACATGAGACAAAAACAGACCCGCAGAGCCGGCGACGC
>JAGOQT010000353.1 GCA_018007255.1 Phycisphaerae bacterium
GCCGTGTGGTGTGCACGGGAGGAATGCCTCCTGCCCAACGACCATCCGGCCCACGCTGAGGGGATGGATCCCGTCCACATCCTTGGCCGGGTCCAGGGTCAGCAGGACCTGCGACGCGTCGAGGGGCTTGGGAAGGGGCAACTGGACCAGGATCCCGTGGATCCGTGGGTCCGCATTCATGCGGCCGATCAGGGCCGCCAGCTCCTCCTGCGAGGTGTGGCCAGGCAGCCGTCTGTCCTCCGAGTAGATGCCGATCTCCTCGCACGCCCTCTTCTTGCCCGTCACGTAGGACACGGACGCCGGGTCGTCTCCCACGAGGATCACCCCGAGACCGGGGACCACCCCGCGGCCCTTGAGCCGGTCGATCTCCAGCTTCAACTCCGCCCGCATCTGGGCGGCCACCTGCTTGCCGTCTAGGATCTGGGCCATCCTATCTGCACCCCTGCATCGTATCCCGGTTCCGACTCCACGCCGGCAGATCATACAGGCCGACCCCCGCACAGCACAAGGTCAATCTGGTCCGCCCGGCGGTCCCCGCTGAGGGATCAGCCTCGGGCCGGCACCTGCAGGGTCCCTGTGCGGGGGGGAACGTCCGAGGCTCTGGTCCAGATCATTTGCATCCGGCGCGATGGGGTGGTAGAATGTGCCGCTTTGAGAAATGGAACGGTTCGGAAAGGGCCAGTATGAGTCTTGAGAAGTTCTTTTCACCCCAGTCCGTGGCCATCGTGGGGGCGTCCCAACAGAAGGGCAAGGTGGGATACGAGATCCTGATGAACATGGTCGAGGCCGGGTTTCCGGGGAAGATCTTCCCCGTGAACCACAAGGCCGATTCGATCGCGGGACTGAAGTGCTACCCGGACCTCCCGTCCATCGGAGAGACCCCTGACCTGGTGGTCATCGTCGTCCCTGCCCCTGTGGTTCCCGAGACCATGAACCAGTGCGCTCGGATCGGGGTGCGGGCGGTGATCGTGATCACCGCGGGCTTCAAGGAAGTGGGGGCCGAAGGCCGGGCCTTGGAGCAACGGGTGCTGCAGATCGCCCAGCAGGCCAACATCCGCGTGATCGGACCCAACTGCCTGGGCGTGATTGCGCCGGCCCAGAGGCTGAACGCCAGTTTCGGGGGGGACCTCCCCGCCCCGGGCGCAGTGGGCTACCTGTCCCAGTCCGGCGCGCTGCTGGCGGCCATCCTCGACATGGCCAACGCCAACGGCATCGGGTTCAGCAAGTTGGTCAGCATCGGCAACAAGGCCGACGTGGACGAGCTGGACCTGATCATGGCCCTGGGCAAGGACGAGGAGACCAAGGTCATCGCGGGGTATCTCGAGAGCATCACGGACGGCAACCTCTTCGTGCGCAGGGCCGAGCAGATCTCCAACACCAAGCCCATCCTCCTGATCAAGGCAGGCGGCACCTCCGCCGGGGCCAAGGCGGCCTCCTCCCACACCGGGAGCCTAGCCGGCGGGGAGACGGCCTACGAGTGCGTGTTCGAGCGAGCGGGCATCGTGCGGTGCGATTCGATCGAGCAGCAGTTCGACTATGCCCAGGCCTTTGCCTACCAGCCCCTGCCCAAGGGCAGCAGCGTGGCGGTCATCACGAACGCCGGCGGCCCCGGGATCATGGCTGCGGACGCAATCGAGCGCAGCGGTCTGGTGTTTGCCCGCCTGGCGGACAAGACCAAGGAGAAGCTGGCGCCCAAGCTGCCCGCGGCCGCCAACATCCAGAACCCGGTCGACGTCCTGGGCGACGCCCTGGCGGACCGGTATGAGTTCGCTCTGGACGTGGTGCTGGACGACCGCAACGTGGACGCGGTCCTGGTGCTCCTGACGCCCCAGGCCATGACCCAGGCCGAGGCCACGGCCGAGGCCATCGTGCGGGTTGCGCAGAAGAAGTCGAAGAAACCCATCCTGGCCTGCTTCATGGGGGCCGGCAAGGTCGCCGAGGCCGTCCAGACCCTCCGCCATGGCCGGATTCCCCAGTACAGCTCCCCGGAGAGCGCGGTGGACGTGCTCAAGGTCATGGCCGACTACGTCCGCTGGCGGGCCCGGCCGAAGCGCGTGGTCAAGCTCTTTCCGGTCAACCGCCGCAAGGTGGAGAACGTGATCGAGAAGTACCTCCGCAAGGGCCTCCGTGAGGTGGGGGAGGCGGACGCCAAGGACGTGCTCGAGGCCTACGGATTCGTCACGCCCAAGGGGTCCCTGGCCACGATGCCGGACCAGGCGGCGAACATCGCCGAGCAGATCGGCTTCCCCGTGGTCCTCAAGATCTGGTCGCCGGACATCGTGCACAAGTCCGATGTGGGCGGGGTGAGGCTCGGTCTCAAGAGCGCCCAGGAGGTGATGGACGCCTTTGACCTGATGATGTACCGCATCCCCAAGAAGGTCCCCCACGCCAATATCCTGGGCGTCTTTGTCCAGCAGATGGTCAAGGGAGGCGGCAAGGAGGTCATCCTGGGCATGAACCGGGATCCGCGGTTCGGTCCCCTGATGATGTTCGGCATGGGCGGCGTGATGGTGGAGGTGATGAAGGACGTGTCCTTTTACCTGGCCCCGTTGACCGACGACGAGGCCCTGCAGATGCTCATCAGCACGCGGACCTACAAGATGCTCCAGGGTGTCCGGGGGCAGGAGGGCGTGGACATCGAGGCCATCGCCGAGGGTCTCCAGAGGCTCTCCCAATTGGTCACCGAGTTCCCCCAGATCCAGGAGCTGGACATCAATCCCTTTGTGGTCGGTCCCGAGGGTACGGTCCCGATCGCTGTGGACGCCCGGATGAGCGTGGAGAAGGTCTAGTCCCGAATCCCCGCCGCCGGCCGTGTAGGAGAATCCATGCATACCCTCGATTGGAAGCACAAGTACGAGAGCAAGATCTGTTCGGCCGCCAAGGCCATGCGTCTGATCCGTTCGGGCCACAGCGTGTTCGTAGGCACGGGTTGCGGCCAGCCGCAGCACCTGGTCCACGCCCTGGTGGAGCACTGCACGGAGATCAGCGACGTGCACATCGTGCATCTGCTGACCTCGGGCTCGGCCCCGTACGCCGATGAGCAGTTCCGCGAACGGTTCAAGATGAACACCTTCTTCATCGCGGATAACGTCCGGGACGCCATGGGCCGCGGCATCGGCGACTACACGCCGATCTTCCTGTCGGAGATCCCCCATCAGTTCGAGACGGGTCGGATCCCGGTCGACGTGGCCCTGATCTGTGTGTCTCCGCCCGACGCGGGCGGTCTGTGCAGCCTGGGGGTCTCCGTGGACATCGTCAAGGCCGCGGCCTCCAACGCCCGGTACATCATCGCCCAGGTCAACCAGTCCATGCCGCGGACCTTCGGCGACAGCTTCATCCACGTGAACGACATCGAGGCCCTCGTCCCGTTCGACGAGCCGCTCATCGAGGTCCCCCTCCCCACCGCCAATGACGTGCTGCGGCGGATCGGGCAGAATGTCGCCCGACTGGTCGAGGACGGCAGCACGATCGAATGCGGGATCGGCGGCCTCTCCCAGGTCATGGCCGAGTACCTGGCGGACAAGAAGGACCTCGGCGTCCACACCGAGATGTTCGGAGACTGGATCATCGACCTGATCGACTGCGATGCGATCACCTGCTCCAAGAAGAACCTCAACCGGGGCAAGGTGGTGGCCAGCTTCTGCATGGGGTCGAAGCGCCTCTACGAGTACATCGACAACAACTCCTTCTTCGAGTTCTACCCCACCGAGTACGTCAACGACCCCTACATCATCGGCCAGCACGAGAAGATGGTGGCCATCAACTCGGCTCTGGAGATCGACCTGACCGGCCAGGTCTGCTCGGACTCGCTCGGCTACAGGTTCTACAGCGGGATCGGCGGACAGGTCGACTTCATCCGCGGCGCGGCCCGCAGCCGCGGCGGCAAGCCCATCATCGCCATGCCGTCCACCGCGCAGGACGGCCAGGTCAGCCGCATCGTGGCTCATCTGACCGAGGGGGCGGGCGTGGTGACCACC
>JAGOQT010000036.1 GCA_018007255.1 Phycisphaerae bacterium
CTCCAGCAGGACGTGGCCTCCGCTGAACATGCTGATCAGCACGTCCTCCACCACATCGTCATGGCCAACGATCACCTTGCGGACCTGGCCGCGAATCGCCTCGAACATCTCGCGGAAGTCCGTACACTGCTGTTCCACGCTGGTCTGGTCCATGGGTCCGCTCTCCGTCGTCCTGCTCATCGTGACTGCGTATCCTTCCCTTCCCGACCGGTCTTCCTGCGTTTGGCCTCGAGGAGCCGGTCGATGTGCGTGCCTGCAGGCCGCACCTGCTGCGGTCCGGGCTGTTCCGCGGGCGCAGCGGACGCCTCGTCCGGCCGGCCCGGCTCGGAGCCGATCTGCTCCCCCTGTCCTCCAGGTCCCCCTTGAACCCGTGTGGACGACACGTCCTGCACAGGCCCGGCCCGCCACCGATCCCACACCTTCTGCCTTGCGGCCTGCAGGCGGGAGATCCTCTCGTCCGTCTGGTGCCGCGCGGCCGGGGCCAGGCCCACCCGGATCCTGCGGAGCGCGGCCCGGCCGTCGATGGCGAGGCGCCGGACCGCCACGTCCGCCAGGAATACCGCGATCCATGCCAGCATCAGGGGTTGTACCAGGGGCAGATGGGTCCGCGGGAACCGCAGGCCCGCAGCGTCATACAGGTTCGCCTGATCCGGATCGGAGTCCAGGCGCAGGACCCGGCCGTGCGTGATTCGGCTGACCTCTTCCAGGAGGGGCGCGTTGTCGGACAGGTCCCTGAACTCCGGGGCAAACGGGATCGTGACGACCGCATGGGCCACACGGGCTCCTGGGTCAGGGCCGGCCATGCGATACTGCAGGTTCACGACATAGCTGCCCGGGGCTGGGGCCCGAAGCCGCCCCGAGTACTGCCCGGGCCCGGTCTGCATCAGGCGCAGAGGCAGGGCATCCATCTCGGGCGTGAGGACCTGCGCCTGGACACCGGCGAGCTGAACGGACCTGCCCTCCGCGTCCAATGCCTCGACGCGGACCGTGGCCTCCCGGCCCTCTGCATCGACGAGGATCTCACAGTCGGCAGACTGGGAGGGCCTGCCCGCCCACCGGACGACCTGCTCCCAGAACACCGAGAAGTCCGGCCACTGGACCCACTGGGCCGCCCAGCGGGTGTCCGCGGAGCCGGTGAAGGCCACGCACCGGCCCAGGCCCGACTGGCACGCGGCCAGGATCGGGTCCGCCTCGTCGCTGCCCAGGATGACCTGGCTCAGACCGCCCTTCGGCCCTGTCCGCACATAGCCGTCAAGGGCCGGCATCGCAGGGCCGACGCCCCGCAGGATCTCAGCGCCTCCGTACAGGACCTGCGGCGAGAACGTCTGCTCGACGATCATGGACCGCCGCACGACCTGGGCCTCCTTGATGAAGATCTCCGGGATGGTGGCCGGGTCTGCGACCGGGTAGAACCGACCCCGGGCCGCGGTGGCGATCTCAAGCAGCAGGCGCGTGTCTGCGTCCGGACCCACGGCCACGGTGGAGACGGTGATGCCCGCAGCGGCCATGTCCGTCCCCAGTTGGGCACAGGCCCGGGGTTCGGCGGTCTGTCCGTCGGTCAGCAGGATCACGTGTTGCACGCCGGTCCGGGCCTCTCTCAAGGCGGTCAACGCCATGTCCATGGCGGGCGCCATGATCGTGCCGCCCCCTGCCCCGATCGTGCCGATCCTGCTCCGAATCCCATCCTTGTCCCCGGCCGGCCCCAGGGGCACGAGCCACTCGCTCACGGCATCGAAGACCACGATGCCCACCAGGTCCCGCCGGCTCAGCATGCGCACGGCCCCAGCCGCTGCGGCCTTGCAGATCTCAACCTTCTCTCCACTCATCGAGCCGCTGCGGTCCAGCACCAACACCAGGGCCCCGAGAGGCAACTGACTCTTCTGCGGGGGATCGAGGTCCACGGGGAGGATCGCAGCCACAGGAGAGCCGATCCAGCCGCCTGCCCCAAAGGCATCGGGCCCGCCCACCACGACCAGACCCCCGCCGAGGTCGTTCACGTACCGGCAGAGCATCTCCTGCTGGGCCATCGTGAAGAACTGAACCGGGGTGTTGACCAGCACGACCGCGTCCGCGTCCAGCAGGTGCGCCAACTCGGTGGGCAGCTCGGCGATGTCGCTGCGAACCGTGCTGATCCCTGCCTGCTCCAGCGCAGTGGTCAGACCCGTGCCCAGCCCTTCGGTGTCGAACACACGGACCGTGCCCGGCCCGACCACAGAGACCATCGCACCCGCGCGGTTGTTCTGCGCGATCCTGTCCTGCCCGGGGTCGTCCGCCTGGAACACGGCCTCGAAATCGTGGATCCCGCGGGCCCCTGCAGGGACCGAAACGGCCTGGATGTTCGTGCCGGCCTTCAACGCAACGGGCACCGCCACCTCCGAGGTCTCAGGCGAGAGATCCACTGGCCGGCCGTTCAACGTGAGCATCAGCCTGCCCTGGACCTCGGCCGTGCTGTCCAGGAGGAACCGCAGTGGAATCGTCTGGCCGCTCCTGACCCTGACCGGCGCCGCCACGCGTCGGAACAACACCTCCGCGTCGTGGCGATACCGCAGAGGCAGGACGTCAATGGGGATCCCGTTGGCCGCCGCGGCCTTGGCCGCCTCCTTCAGGTCCCCTTCGGTCTGGTTCCCTTCGCTGGCCAGGACAATCCGCACGGCCGTGTCCGGCGGCGCAATCGCCATGGCCATCTGGATGCCGTGCGCCAGCCGGCTGCCAGCGCCGGTCAGGACCGTATTCCTCCGGTGAATCACGGCCTCAGGGGAAGGGAGCGAGGAGATGCTCGCCGCCTCCGCCACATCGACCACGGCAAGTCGGTCCTGGGCCTGCTTCGACACAGCGGCCTTGGACAGGTGATCCAAAGCCGCCTCGGCAAGCCCCTCTGGGATGGACTGGCTGCGGTCCAGGACCGCGATCACCGTTGTGCGGCGGCTCTCTTGCACGAGCACGGGCCTGGCCAGCAGGACCGCCAGGAGCAGGACCACGACCCCGCGAAGGAGCAGGGCCGCGGTCCTGCGCCCCTTGCCCAGTGCGGCCAAGTTTCGGCCGGCAAGCCAGACCATCGGGCCGACCACCAGGACCGCGGCGAGCCACCAGGGCTGACCGAGATAGAAGCCGTACGCATCGCTCACCGCGGGTGCACCTGAACGCGATTGATCCTCAAGACGCCTTTCCTCCTGGGCCGCCGAGGCCTCTCCCGGCCGATCAGGGTGTGGGGCCGATCTCCGCAAGCTGGTTGAAGTACGCCTTGACCGCCTCTTCGTAGCGGCGAGGGATCCGATTCTCGCTGATGGCCTCGGCCGCACGGGCCCGGCCCGCCTGAACCGCCTGTGCAAAGGCCCGCCGGGCCTCACCCTTGACCTGCATGTCCCTGAAGGTCCAACCGGCCACGATTGGACCTCGGTCACGCTGCGGCTGGGACGGGGCCTTGACCATCCGGTTCGCGGTCAGCGGGTCTGAGGTGATCTCATGCAGGCCCGGCGCAAGGCCGATCCCGTCCTGACGCCCGCCCCCCCGGCCGGTCCGCCACAGCTCCTGCCCCTCCCCTGCACCCAGGCCCTGGCCCAGGCCGCCCATGGAGCGGGCAATCTCCGCCAGGCTCACCTGAAGCGAGAAGGCCTGCTGCTGCAGGGCGTCCAGGGAGTTCAGCTCGTCGATGACGCAGGACAGACCGTCTGTGGACAGGCCCCCGGCCCCACCCGCGGCACCGAGCGCCTGCCCCAGGCCTGCGCACCGCGCACCCGCGGCCCGGCCGGCCTCCATCTTCTTCATCAACTCCTGGATCGCATCGGGACTGAGCCCCTGTCCGTGCAGGGCCTCTCGGAGTCTCTCAGGGCTGGCCTGGGCAAGCTGCCTGTCGAGCCCGATCCTGGCCAGCTCCTCCTCCAACCGACGCCCCTGCTCGGACAGCCTCTGAAGCTCGTTGGCCAACTCCTGCATCTGCGCGGCCAGCTCACTGCGATTCTCATCTGGGAGGGAACCGTCACTTAGTTGGACCTGCAACTGGCCGAGCATCTTCGCGGCCTGGGCAAAATCCCCCTTGGCCAAGGCCACACGGACCTGCTGCGAGAAGGGGTGGGGCGAGCCCCGCAACTGCTTGAACATCTGCTGCAGGAGATCGGCCGCGTTCACCTGCGCGGCGGTCTGCGTCTGCCTGAGCTTGTCAGCCAGGTCGCCCAGTGCCTTGATCGCCTCCCGCCTGACCTCCTGGGGCTCCGTGGCCCCACCCAGATCCTCCAGCCTCTTGAGCTCCGCGGCCAGGTTCGGATCGTCCATGGCCCGGACAGACGCCTTGACCCGTTCCGTGGACCTCCGCACCTCGGTCTGGGCCTCTTGTACGGCAAGGGCCTTGTATCTGCGCGATGGATGGTCTTGGAGGGAACCCAGGAGGTCCTTGTGGGGCAGCCACAGGACCAGGGCGACGGTCATCATCCACGCCACAGCGCAGTAGGACCAAGTCCGCGGCAGGCGGATCGGGAACTGCCCCCGCAGGTCGGCCTGCTGGATGGCGTCCAGCGACTCCGCGCGCGCAGCCCTGGCAAAGGGGTCGTCCGACCGGGCCAGGGCCAGTGTGGTGCTGAACCGCTCTTGGAGTCGGAGCCGCTCATCGAGCAGGACACAGACCTGCATCCTGGTGGGCCGCCTGCGGAGCCAGAGGACGGCCGTGGTCCCCATGGAGGCCAACAGGAGCACCCCCGGCAACCAGGGCGTGAACGCGTGGATTGCGGTCAGCCGGTCCGCGAGCACGGCCAGGGCTGCGGCGACTCCGGACGCCGCACACACCCGCCCCCCCTCGTGCAGCAGCCGGTTCAGGCTGCAGCGAATCCAAACCAGCCGGATCGTCTTCTGGAATGCGCTCGGCAAGGACATCGCACCTGATCCTTCATCCGTATGGGTCCTTGCCCATTATAGGTCGGCCCCGCCGCCGCGGGTAGTCCTTTCCGGGGGGCGGCCTGCAAGCGGTGCGCCCGGACCGGCCTATCGCGGCCCCCTGGCTGCCCCGATCCCCTAGCCCGCGTTTCTCACGAGGCTTCGGAGGGCCGAGGCAGAATCGAGGCTGTGGACCCGACTGGGCCCGACCGGAGGGCCGACCCGTCGGCGACAGACTGTTCTGAGCGCGGCCTGTTGGCCGGATGCAAGGCCGCAGGTCCCGGTTGCCCGGAGGCGTACCCGCTGCGGTACGCTGAGGACAAACGGGACCGAGAACGCAGCAGCCGGACAACAGGACCGCTCAGAACCGAAGGCTTGTGAGAAACGCGGGCTAAGACGCGTTCTCCCACAGGATCAGGCCCGGTTCGTACGCGCTGGCCAGGTCCGGATGCTTGGGCAGGATCCGCAGGGCCACCCCGTGCTGGCCCGTGCGGTCGCAGGGGATAGACTTGGAGAACCAATGGCAGTTGTCCTGACCGTCCGGCCGTTCGTAGGCCATGGGAACCGCCTGGCCGTCCCTGATGTTGCCCCATGTATCCAACAGGCCGTGGTAGAGTTCCACCGACACGTCCGCAGGCCGCAGCCTTCCCATGGCCACCTTGGCCCGTACGGCCAGGTTCGCGCCGGCCTTGATCTGGGGCTGCTTCGAGTCCAGGGGACCGCTGCTCTCCCCATTCTGGATGGCCATCTCCACGTGCCGGATGGCCAGGCTCGGCCAGGCCTGGCGGAGCTCGGACTTCCATCTGGAGAAGGCCCGGGCCTGGGCCATCCCATCGCTGGACAGTCGATGCCAGCGCGTCGCAGCCGGGTTGTAGGCGTGCAGGCAGTAGTCCGCCACCATACGGTGGGTGTTGAACCTCGGGGCGATGAACCGGATCGAGCTCTTCATCCGCGCAATCCACCCCCTGGGCAGGTTCTCCCCGGATCGGGAGTAGAACAAGGGGATCAGCTCGTTCTCCAAGAGGTCGTAGATCGCCTGGGACTCGATCATGTCCTGGTACTCTGGGTCCTGGTACACCTCGCCCGAGCCGATGGCCCAGCCGCCGTCGGGCGTGTATCCCTCGCACCACCATCCGTCCAGGGTGCTCAGGTTCAGGACCCCGTTGGCCGCGGCCTTCATGCCGCTGGTTCCGCTGGCCTCCATGGGACGACGCGGGTTGTTCAGCCACACGTCCACGCCCTGGACCAGGGCCCTGGCCACGTCGATGTCATAGTCCTCCAGGAACACGATCCTCCGCCGGACCTGCTCCCCGGAGGCAAACCGGGCGAGGTTGCGGATGATGTCCTTGCCCTCGTTGTCTTTGGGGTGGGCCTTGCCTGCATAGAGGATCTGGAGCGGTCGCTGCGTGTCGGTCAGCAACCGCGTCAGTCGCTGGGCGTCGCGGAGCAACAGATCGCCCCGCTTGTATCCCGCGAAGCGCCGGGCAAAGCCCACGGTCAGGGCCTCGGGATCCAGGACCTCTTCGGCCCGATGGAATTCGCTGTTGTGCGTGCCGCGGCGTTGCATCTGCGCCCTGACCCTCTTGCGCGCAAACGCGATCAACTGCTCCTTGCACCGCTGGTGCGCCCGCCACAACTCCTCGTCCGGGATCTGATCCACGTGGTCCCACAGGCCCTTCCTCTGGACCTCCTCGGACCAGCCCGGCCCGAGGTATCGCTCGTAGATCTGGTCCATCTGGGGGGCCACCCAGCTCCTGTGGTGGACCCCGTTCGTGATCGCGTAGAGGGGCACCTCGTTGCACGGGATTCCGGGCCAGAGGGTGCCCCACACGCCGCGAGAGACCTCTGCATGAAGCTCGCTGACGCCGTTCGCGTATCCGCTCAACCGCATGGCCAGCACGGGCATCTTGAACGGCTCCCCTTCATCGTCGGGCAGCAGGCGCCCCAGGGCCAAGAACTGGTTTCGGTTCAGGCCCAGACTCGGGTAGTACCCCCCGAAGTACTTGTCCATGAGATCCGTGCCGAACTCATCCAGTCCCGCCTTGACCAGGGTGTGCAGGGTGAAGACATTGCCGGCCTTGGTGGCCTCCAGGGCCTCCTCGAAACTCATGCCCTTGCCGGTCCGCAGTCGTCGGATTCGCTCCAGGGCCATGAATGCCGCATGCCCCTCGTTCATGTGACAGACGGCCGGCTCCAGGCCCATGGCCATCAGGGCGTGCATCCCGCCGATGCCCAGGAGGATCTCCTGGCGGATCCGCAGTTCACGATCCCCTCCGTACAGGCTGCTCGTGATCATCCGGTCGCCGGGCGAGTTGGCCGGCACGTTCGTGTCCAGGAGGAACAACGGAACCCGGCCCACGGTCACCCGCCAGATCTGGGCGGTCACATTCCTGCCGGGATAGTCCACACCGATCGTCAAGGGGTGCCCGCCCTCCCTGCGCACGAGCTCCATGGGCAGGGCATAGGTGTCGTTGTCCGTGTAGGACTCCTGCTGCCAGCCGTCGATGTTCAGGTGCTGGCGGAAGTACCCCTTCTGGTACAGCAGGCCCACGCCGATCAAGGGAATGCCCAGGTCGGACGCGCTCTTGAGGTGGTCGCCGGACAGGATGCCCAGGCCGCCGGAGTAGATCGGCAGGCACTCGTGGATGCCGAACTCCGCGCAGAAGTAGGCGACCACAGGATGCGGCTTCTGCGGCCAGACCTCGTCGAACCACGTCGCCGCCCCGAGATACGCGCGGAGTTGATCGGAGACCTTCCCCAATTGGTGGAGGAAACCCTGGTTCTCGGCCAGGGTCTGGAGCTTCTGCTGCGAGACCAAGCCCAGCAGCTTGACAGGGTTGTGGCCACATTCAGACCAAAGGCCGCTGTCGATCCGCTCGAACAGGGCCATGCACTCCGGATTCCAGGACCAATACAGGTTGCGTGCAATGGCCTCAAGGTCCTTTAATGGCGAGGGCAAAGCAGGTAAGACAGTGAAGCTCCGTATCGTAGGCATTCACGACTCTCCATCCAAAACGCAGTCACCCTTTCCGCTCGTCCATGGATGCAGACAATCCATCATCACTCCAATCGGCAGGGTCCTATGCTCGCTTGAATGGAAAGGGTGGAAGAAGATCAGGTTGCGCGGATCCCTTGCGTCCGATAGAGGGCCTGCTCACGAACCCAAAAAATAAAAGGCCTGACCAGCAGGCCTTTCATGTTTGCGGGCTTGCCTCCGCAGATGCCGCTAGAAGGCTCTTTGAAGAGAACCCATTACTGTCAGGTGGGTAATCTTCGCTTGAGTCCGAGAGTCCTGGGTCCCAGGCGTTCACGGAACTTCAAGTCCTGATTTCCCTCAGCACGGGTATCGGTTCTTTCAAATCGACTCCTTCTTGGCGCACACCGCAGGGGTCAGCCTGCATGTTCATCTATACCAGAAGCCCAAGCCAAAGTCAAGCCTCCGAACCGTGGTCCGTTCTCTCTGCTCAATCGACCTGGACCCTCTTTGGCCTCGAGAGCAAATTCCTTCCCTCCCACACGCACGCCGCAGGACCTCTGCTGCCGCGCACACAGCCGCTGCAGACCTGCGGCCTGAGTCAGATCGTCCGCAGTTCGGCCCCTACGGCATCCGCAAGGGCCTTCAGGATCGCGGACTGGAATCCGTCCACGGTCTCGTGCTGGAGCGTGCCGTCTTGGTCCCGGAATCTCAGGGACAGGGTGAGGCTCTTCCTGCCCTCCGGGATACCCTTGCCGCGATAGACCTCCACGAAGCGGATCTCCTCCAGTTCAACAGGGGCCCGCCCTCGAACGGAGGCCACGATCTGACTCCACACCACCGAGTCCGGGACCACGATGGAGAGATCTCGTTCAATCGCCGGGAACCGCGGGATGGGCCTGAACCGGACCTCCCCGCGGGGCATCCCCATCAGGGCATCCAGGTCGATCTCCGCGCCCACAGGGGACAGGTGCTTCAGGTCAATGGTCTGATTGACCCTCTCGGAGAACACCCCCGCGAGCCCCACCGTCCGGCCCTGCACGCGAACCTCGGCCCCCACCTCCGCCCAGGCCAGAGTGGTCGGAACGAACTGGACCTCCGCCCCCGGAACAAGGGAGAGGATCGTCCCTTCCACGGCCGCCCGGACCTGCCGGAAGTCTCCGTCCGCAACCAGGCCCAGGCAGGTCCGCTCCACGGGCAACTGACCGGCGACCCCCCGGGGTACGAATGTGGCCGCAATCTCAAAGACGCGGCACGGCAGATTCTTGGCGTACACATTGGTCTTGAGCACCGTCATCAGGGATCCGAGCAGGGTCCGCCTGAGCAGGCCGCCGCCCTTGCATGCCGTATCCCTGACCGCCAGGAACGGCGAGCCCTCGACCTCCGCGAACAGGTCCGCCAGGTTCTTGTCGATCAGATCCACGCTGACGGTCTCGAAGTACCCGCACGCGTTCAAGAAGCGGCCCGCGGACTCGAGCATGCCCTGCCGGGAATCGCGCGCCGTGGCCCGGATCTGGATCGCGTCCCGAGTGGGCACTTGGTCGTACCCGAAGCACCGGGCCACCTCCTCGATGAGGTCGACCTCACGAGTCACGTCGCTCCGCCAGGACGGGACCGTGCAGATCAACCGATCCCCCTCAGACCTGGGCCGGAACCCGAGGGATTCCAGGATGGCCAGGACCCGGGCCCGCGGCACCTCGATGCCGAGCAGGGTCCGGATGCGGGCCGGGCGGAGGGTCACCACCACACCCGCCCGGGGCCGGGGATACACGTCCACCACACCCCTGGCCACGGCCCCGCCGGACACCCGCACGATCAGTTGCGCGGTCCGCCTGGAGGCCCAATCGATCTGCTCGATGTCCACGATGCGTCCGAAGCGGTACGCAGCCTCCGAGGGCAGGGCCAGCCTCCGGGACGTGGTGCGGATGCACACCGGGTCGAAGTGGGCCTCCTCCAAGAGGATGGTCGTGGTCCGGTCGTCCACCTCCGTGGCCAATCCGCCCATGACCCCGGCCACAGCCACCGGACCCGTGGGATCCGTGATCACGAGCATGTCGGGGCCGCACACGCACCGCGTCCCGTCGATGCTGACCAGGGACTCGCCGGGTCTGGCCTTGCGCACGACGATCCGGCCCTGCGCGATCTTCGCATAGTCAAACGCGTGGGGCGGCTGGCCGCTCTCCAGCATGGCGTAGTTGGTGGCATCGACCACGTTGCTCACGGACCTCATGCCCACGGCCTCCAGCCGTGTCCGCATCCAGTCCGGAGACGGGCCGACCTTGACCCCCTCCACCACACGGGCCGTGTAGCGCCCGCACAGATCGGGCTCCGCGATCTCCACCGAGACCTGCTGGGATGCCTCGTGCTTGGACTCGGGATACGAGACCTCCGGGATGCGAAGGGGCTTGCCGGCAGCCGAGGCCAGCTCTCGCGCGATCCCGATGTGGCCCAGGCAATCGCCCCGGTTGCTCGTGACCTCCACATCCAGGACCCAGTCGTCCCCGACCTGCTCGATGCCCTCGCAGGGAAACCCCCGGTCCATCAGGATCTGGGCAAGGGCCCGGGCGTCGTGGCCGATCTCGACATAGTCGTTGATCCAGTTCAGCGATATCTTCATAGTGGCGTCCTGAATGGGGTCCGATCCGGGGCCCATTATCTACGGCGGCGGGCCTGTGTCAACTGCGGCCGAGACCGACCGGGCCTTCCCCTTGCGCGGACGGTCCGGTACACTACCGGACATCGGACGGGGCACTTGCCGGCATGAGCAGGAGACAAGGAATGCAGCCTGTAGAATCGGGTTTCCGACTGACCAAGATCATTGCCACACTGGGGCCGGCCAGCGAGGCCCCTGAGACGATTGCGGAGTTGATCCGCGAAGGGGTCCGTGTGTTCCGGCTCAACTTCTCACACGGCAGCCCGGAGGAGCACCGCAGGAGGATCCACGCGGTCCGGGCCGCGAGCCGCGAAGCGGACGTCCCGGTGGCGATCCTCGGAGACCTGTGCGGCCCCAAGATCCGCATCGGGAAGGTCGCCGAGGGCGGAGTGGTCCTGCACCCGGGCCAGCCGGTCCTGTTCCAGGCCGATGCGGTCGTGGCCGCTCCGGCGGCCTCCGCCCGTGAGCCGGTGGCGTTCTCCACCAACACCCCGGCAATCGTCCAGGAGGTCCAGACCGACCACAGGGTCCTGCTCGACGACGGTGCGGTCCGCCTGGTGTGCGAGGGCCGAGACCGCGGACGTCTGGTCTGCCGCGTGGTCGAGGGCGGGATCGTGACCTCCAACAAGGGCGTGAACCTCCCGGACACGGCCCTGTCCGTGCCGGCCATGACTCCCAGGGACTACGATTGGGCCCGCTTCGCCGTGGAGCACGAGCTGGACTTCCTGGCCCTGAGCTTCGTCCGATCCGGGGACGACGTGCGCCGGCTCAAGCAGGAGTTGGTCCGGCTGGGCGCACGGCCGAGCGAGGACCAAATGGGCATAGACAACCCCCTGGAGTTCTCCGCGATCGAGATCGAGAGCGAGGGGATCATCCCGGTCATCAGCAAGATCGAGAAGCCCCAGGCGATCGACAATCTGGACTCCATCCTCCGGGAGTCCGATGCGGTGATGGTGGCCAGGGGGGACCTGGGTGTGGAGATGGACCTGGCCGAGGTGGCGGTGCTGCAGAAGCGGATTGTCCGGCTGTGCCAGGAGTACGGCATACCGGTCATCGTCGCCACCCAGATGCTCCAGAGCATGATCGAATCGGCCGGTCCCACGCGGGCCGAGGTCTCCGACGTGGCCAATGCGATCTTCGACGGGGCGGACGCAGTCATGCTGTCCGGGGAGACCTCCATCGGCAGGCACCCCGTCCAGGCCGTGCGGATGATGAGCCGAATCGCCGCCAAGACCCATCGCTACATCCTGGACCAGGCGGAGGTCTGCCCCCGCACCCGCAAGGCCCTGGAGCGCAAGCGCATGGCCGCGGCCCTGGCCCACGGCGTGCAGGTCATGGTGCATGACCTGGACATCCGACTCCTGGCGGTGTGGACCCAGTTCGGGGGCGGGGCCGTGTACCTATCTCAGCAGCGGATCCCCAGGCCGATCCTGGCCTTCAGCCCCAGCGAGGCGACCCTGCGCAGGATGTCCCTGCTCTACGGCCTGACGCCCCTGCGCATGGCACAGCCCGCCAGCACGGGACAGTTCATCGAACAGACCGACCGGCTCCTCCTGGAACGAGGCTGGGCCGCCAGGGGGGATGCCGTCGCCATCGTGCTGGGCGAGCCGATCGCCAAGCCCGGGATCACCAACCGGGTTTGCCTGCACTACGTCGGCGAGGCCTGAGAGCGGAACCGCTAGGCCTCCGCGTACAACTGGTCCACAAACTCCTGGGCCCGGGCCGTGCCCTCTGCTGGGGACCACGCAGCGTAGTCCTTGTCTGTGGCGCGTTCGTAGGGGCCGGGCTTGACCTCGAAGACGACCGTGTCCCGCTCAAGGGCGATGAAGGTGTGGCAGACCCCTGCAACCAGATCGACTGCAAACTCGCTCGATCCGGCCTTGAGCCGGATGGTCTGTCTGATCCGTCCGCCTTCCTCAAACAGGAAGACGCAGATCGCCCCCTGGAGCAAGACCAGGGACTCGTCCTTGGGAGGGTCCCTGTGCCAATGGGGCCTGAGGTAGGAGCCGGGCTGGACCGCATTGAGCATCCGGTGCAGGGAACAGTCGTCCGACTTGTGGAACGGCAGGATGATCCTCTTGCGGGGGCTCCTCCTGGAGGCCTCCACCGCCTGTGCGACCAGGTCCCGTGTGATGACCACGACCCGGCCCTCAGGGGCCTTCAGTGCCCGAGGGAACCCGGGCTCGTCCTCGTCCAGGTCCTCGATGGCCCCCCTGTCGGGCTGGCTGGCCATCTCCCGCAGGACCTCCCTGGCCGCATCGGCCTGAGACCTGGGGACCAGGACCCGCGGGGCGACCTTGTCCGCAGGCACGCCTCCCATTGCGAACTCGAGGTACTCGTTGGCGATCTGGACCGTGATCCCGGCCCCCTCCAGGGCCGCCTTGATCACATACGCGTCCGGCACATTGCTGGCCGTGTGGACCTCTACGAACGCACTCATCATAGGACCTCCCTGACCTGTCGTGTCCTTAGTCTACACGGGCCATCCCATCCGTCAATCCTTTGCCGCGATGCAGGCCACATAGTCATGTGCGACCAGGTACGGCGGCCCCTTCGGGTTTTGGAGGGCCAGGCGCCTGACAAACTCCCTTCCAAGGACCTCGCGCATGCCCGGATCGACCGCATCGTAGTAGGCGGTGCCTGCACCGGACTTGAGCAGGTGCTCCAGGACCTGATCCGGGCTGTCGCAGGCAAAGACCACCTGTCCCTCCCAGATCCGGTCCACGCGCAGGCCCGCAGCCCTGAGCCTGCAGGCCGCATCCTCCCGATCCAGGGGGAAGTCAAAGACAACCTGCCCCTGCAGGGCCGAGGGATACTCGAGCGCAAGGGCCTGGAAGATCTCCAGGACCTGGCGAGGCGAGCCCTGCCTGTGGACCACAAAGGCCAGACGGCCGCCCTGGGCCAGGGCCGCGGACGCGGCGGTGAAGAACGGCCTGAGTGGGATGTACCCCAGGACCCAACTCGAGAACACCAGGTCGAACGGACCTTGGACCGAGGCCAGGTGCTCCAGTGCATCACCCTGGGTGAATCGAATCCCATTGAGGCCCGCGGAGTCAGCCCGGAGCCTGGCCCGCTCCAGCATTGCGCCGGACAGGTCTACTGCTGTCACTTGGGAGGGATGCGCAAGCCTCTGCGCGATCAAGGCCGTGGCAAAGCCGGTGCCGCACCCGGCCTCAAAGACCCGCTCAGGGCCCTTCAGTGCGAGTCTCTCCACCAATTCCTGCACAGGCCTGCCCGCCTCCCTCACCCAGAACCGGTCGTAGACCTCGCCGACCCGGTCATACACGGACTGCAGGTCGGGACCTCCAACGTGTGCCCGCATCTGGGCCTGGACCTGGAAGAACCGAGGGACCGGGTGGTCCTTGGGCAGGTGCCTCGCGCAGAGCTCGGCGGATTGTTCAGGCGAGGCCGGACACATCTGGGCCGTCAGGTGCGGACCCAGGGTCAGACCCACGCACTCCGTGCGAGGCCTCTGGAAGTGCCGACCCATCCGGTCCAGGATCTCCGCGAGCGATTCGCGTGCGGCGTTGCCGAAGGACAGGGGCACCAGGTTGCATGGGCAGACCTCCCCACTCCCATCGATGTACAGGTGGGTCAGCCCCGCGCCGCAGCCGAAGGCCTGTGCGGACTCCAGGTAGAGGAATGTGGAGACGATGGGCAGGGTCTCGTCTTGAGCGGCCTGCTCCTGGTAGTCCGCGAGCCGTTGGCGGTCCGCCTCGGTCAGCAGGACGTCCGATTGACCGGCCAGCCTGCCGGTTGCGCAGGGCTCCAGCAGGTGGACCTCCAAGGCCCCTGCCTCCTGGGCGAGACGGAGATATCGCCCGTAGTGGCCGGGCTCCAGGAATGCACGCGTGGCCACGGCGATGACATAGGGATAGAGCCCTGCCGCCCGCGCTCCGCGCAGGGCCTCGATCGCTGTGTCAAAGGCCCCGCCCCTGCCCCGCATGCGGTCGTGCTCAGCCGGATCCGCTGAATCGAGGCTCACCCCCGCGGCAAACAACCCTGCGTCCCTGAGGTCCTTGGCCCGCTCCACGGTCAGGCCCCTGCCTGTGGTGTTCAGACAGAGGGAGGTCCTGTCATCGAAACAGGCCATGACCTGCTCGAGGTCGTCGCGGAGCAGGGGCTCTCCGCCGGTGATCGTCACCTTGGCCACGTGCCTGGCCTGCAACTGGCCGATGACCTCCTTGAGCACAGACAAGGGCATGTCCTGCTGGCTGCGTCCCGCATTGTAGCAGTGCCAACACCGGTAGGTGCAGCGGTTGGTCACGGCCAGGGTCACAGAGAACAGCCGTTCGGCCTGGGCGTCCCCGACCTCGGTGAAGTGCCCGATCACGTTCTCAAAGGCCCTGCTCGGATAGGGCGGCAGGTGCGTGTTGATCACAACCTGGCCGCAGAATGGGACGACCTTCTCGTGGGCCAGGTAGTCCTTGAGAAACCCCGCCAGGAGCGGGTGCATCCTCGAGCCCACAGGCCCGCGTGCCATCCAGCGCAGGAGCTCACTGCCCTTCATCTTTCACCCTTGTGCCAATCCTCTTTACGTCCGGCGACTCCGGCCCTATAGTACCGCACGTCCTCTTGTAGGGGAATGATCGGGACCGTGCGAGAGACACCATGACCGACGAGGAACTGATTGCGCAGGCAGGTCAAGGGTGCCACGCGGCCTTTGAGGCCCTCTACCACCGGTATCGTGACTGGGTCTGGAGCCTGGCCTGGCGCACGACCCAGGACCAGGACGCAGCAGAGGATGTCCTGCAAGAGACGTTCATCTACCTGGTCAAGAGACTCCCTTCCCTGACGCTGACCGCACGGTTGACGACCTTCCTCTATCCGGTCGTCCGGCACCTATCCCTGGAGGCCCTGCGCACCAGGGATCGCCTGGGCGCCTCCGGCGACGTGCTGGAGGAACTGCCTCTGGCATGCGCGGAGCAGGATCAGACCTGGCCCGAGGACCTGGCCTCTGTACTGTCCCTGTTGCCGTCTGGCCAGCGTCAGGTCCTTCTCATGCGGTTCGTGGACGACATGACGCTCGCCGAGATCGCCCTGGCCCTTGAGATCCCGGAAGGCACGGTCAAGTCCAGGCTCCACAACGCCTTGGCCACACTGCATGACAACCCCCGGGCCCGGCGGTACTTCGTGGAGTGACGAAGGAGAATCTCTGAACCTTTCGCCCCCCCTGCTCGCTTAACCCATTGGAGACTCGATATGGATCGGACAAGACGACATGGAGATTGGGACGACGGGCGGCTGGATGCCCTGGCCAGGGACCTCAGGCGGTTGTACCGGGCGCCCACCGCGGTCCCCGGGCGTGCGGATCAGGTCGTCCTCAGCTATGGGCGCAGACACCTGAGGCCCAGGACGCGGATCTGGCTCTACCGCGTCGCAACAGCGGCTGCTGTCCTGCTTCTTCTGTTTGGCCTGGTCTTCATCGAGAAGTCGGGCCAAGAGCGGACGCTCCTTGGGGATGTAGACCGCAGCGGAACCGTCGACATCCTGGACGCATTCCAGTTGGCCAGGAGGATCGAGCAGTCCGCCCGGCTCGACCCCAGGTGGGACCTGAATGGCGACGGGATCGTGGACCGCAAGGACGTGGATGTGGCCGGATCCCTGGCGGTCCGTCTGGGCCACAGGGAGGTCATGTAGATGAAGCCCATAGCCTGTGCCATTGCGCTCCTCTTGATCGCTGCCACAGCCGTGCCAGGGGCGGCAGACAGGCCGGCCGATGCTAACAAGGCTGGCGACGCTGCCAAGGTGCGTTTCGCGCCGCTCGCCATCTTTGTGGATCCACAGGGCAGGTCCCTGGCCGCATATCAATTCGAGCTCAAGGCCGCAGCAGGACAGGTGCAGATCGTGGGCGTAGAGGGCGGCGAGCACACGGCCTTCAAGGCCCCCCCCTACTACGACCCTGCTGCCCTGGCCCAGGACCGAATCATCATCGGTGCATTCAGCACAGACCAGGACCTGCCGACTGCCCGGACCCGCGTGGCCACGGTGCACGTGCAGGTCCAAGGCGACGTTGAGCCCCAGTACGAGTTGGCCTTGACCGTTGCAGCGGACGGCAACGGCCGGGAGATCCGAGCAGTAGCCTCATTCGACAAGGAATAGACCCGTGAGTAGAAGAGCTGTCGCCATACTGGCCGTCCGTCTCGTATCCCTCGCCACAATCATGACTACCCTCTACGGGTGCTCTCAAGTCGAGGATGCAGGGCGTCGGCACGGCGGGTACCCGGCCGTGGAAGCCAAGGACCCGACGGACTGGACACCCCCATCTCCTCGCCCTGAAGCAAGCGTGGGGATCCAGTCCAGCGTTGTCAACGGCCTGCACCCGCCCGAGGGCAATGCCTACTCTATCCTCGACTTCTCCCCATCGAGCACCTCCAACTACCGTGCCAAGGGCGGGACTATGCCACTCGTGCCGTATCGGCGTCCTGGCGCCCCTGGACGGAGCGATGGTCCCCTATCCCCATCTCGTTCTGAGGTGAGCATCATGGCAGACGAGGTCTGGGTGATCGTCAAGCCAGAGACGCCTGCGGAGGCGGCCACCGAGGACACACCTGGCTGCGGGGCGATGCTGGCGACCGTTGAAGGGCAGGACAAGGACGTCCCCCTGCCGCTGAGGCACACGGCCGTGACCGCGGAGGTCATAGGCCACATCTCCACTGTGCACGTGGTCCAGCAGTTCCACAACCCCTTTGATACCGAGATCGAGGCTGTGTACGTATTCCCCCTGCCGCACAACGCAGCGGTCAATGACTTTCTGATGACGATCGGCAAGCGGACCGTACGTGGGATCATCCGGGAGCGCAAGGAGGCAGAGCAGATCTACCAGCAGGCACGCTCCCAGGGGTACGTGGCATCGCTGCTGACCCAGGAGCGACCCAATATCTTCACACAGAAGGTGGCCAACATCGAGCCGGGCAAGCAGATTGACGTGGACATCAAGTACTTCAATACCCTGGACTTTGTGGACGGCTGGCATGAGTTCGTGTTCCCCATGGTGGTGGGCCCACGGTTCAACCCTCCAGGCTCTACCGATGGCATCGGTGCAGTGGCCCAGGGTAAGGCAGGCATCTCAGGCCAGAAGACCGAGGTCCAATACCTGAGACCCGACACGCGGAGCGGCCACGATATCTCCCTGGCCCTGGACGTTGACGCAGGCGTGGCCATCGAGGCCGTCCAGTGCAGCAGCCACGTCATCGCCCGGACCTCGGACAGCCCCCATCGGATGCACGTGCAGCTCTCGCCCCATGACACCATCCCCAACAAAGACTTCGTGCTCCGCTTCAAGGTGGCCGGCGAGAGGATCAAGTCCGGCCTGGTCACGCACCAGGACCAGGGCGGCGGATACTTCTCCCTGATGGTCTATCCCCCGGACGGCCTGACCGGACTTGAGCGAAGTCCCATGGAGATGATCTTTGTGCTGGATTGCTCGGGTTCCATGCGAGGCGAGCCCATCGCCAAGTCCAAGCAGGCAGTCAAGCGGGCCCTTCGCATGCTGGGGCTGGACGACACCTTCCAGGTGATCAACTTCTCCAACACGGCCCGCCAGTGGGGACCCGTGCCTGTGACCGCCACCAGGGAGAACATCGAGAAGGCGGTGGCCTACGTGGATTCGCTCCAGGGTGAGGGGGGCACCATGATGATCAAAGGGATTGCAGCAGCCCTGGACTTCCCGCACGACGAGCGGCGGTTTCGGCTGGTCTCCTTCATGACCGATGGCTACATCGGCAATGAGGCGGAGATCCTGTCTGCCATTCACGCCAGGCTCGGTGCGAGCCGGATCTTCAGCTTCGGCATCGGCTCCGCAGTCAACCGGTACCTCCTGGACGGCATGGCATGCATGGGCAAGGGGGCAGTGGCCTATGTGGGCCTCAACGACGACCCCACGGTGGCGGTGGACCGCTTCTACGAGCGGATCAGCCATCCGGCCCTCACGGACGTGACCATCGACTTCGGGACCTTGAAGGTCAGCGACGTGGTTCCCAGCCAGATCCCGGACCTCTTTGTGGGCAGGCCCATCATGGTGACCGGCCGCTTTGTCGGCCAGGGTCCCACACGGATCACCCTCAGCGGCCATGTCCTGGGCGAGCGCCAACAGGTCGTGATCCCCGTGCCGGAGGCTAGCGGCACCGCCAGCCACCCCGGCATCGCAGCGGTCTGGGCCCGCAAGCAAGTCGAGGTCCTTGGCGACCAACTCCTCTCCTCTGCCGATGCAGACCTTGCCGGCCGGATCAAGGACACGGCCTTGGCTTACAACCTCATGAGTGCCTACACGGCCTTTGTGGCAGTGGACTCCTCGCAGAGGACCGGCGGAGATCACGGGGTGAGCGTGGTGGTCCCTGTGCCCGTGCCCGACGGCGTGCGATACGATACCACGGTCCAGGAGTAGAAACGACCCACTCTGTACGCGTCACCTACAGGGGTTCCACGCAGAGGGTCACCTGGGCAGCAGAGACCGGGTCTGCGAGCCGGATGCCCGCGCG
>JAGOQT010000354.1 GCA_018007255.1 Phycisphaerae bacterium
CTCGGTTCCCCGCAAGACCGGGAGGCTGACCTGGTCGTCCTCCAGGCGGATGACCTGGGCGAACGACGTGCCGCGGGCCGTGGTGATCACCGCGAGCTCGTCGTACCCGATGCCCTTGGCCCTGACGGTCACGACATTGCCGGCGATCATGGTAATCTCGTCGTAGAAGGTCCTCATGGGTGAACGCCCTTGGATTCGGAGTGGATGAGTTCTTCGATCTGATGGAGCATCTTCTTGAAGTCGCCCCGCTGGACGCCCCGGTCGTGTCCGGCCGGGCGCTCTTCGGACGGGGGGTCCCTTCGGTCGGCCTCGGGCAGGACCGTGGGATCCCACGGGCAGTAGTTCCAGTCGCGGAACAGGCTGCCGATCTTCGTGAGGGTGTGGCGGGCCTCGTCCTTGGTCTGGAAGGGGAACTCGGTCTCAATGACCTCCAGGACCTTGCCGAACACGAACCTCTGCCGGTCCTGGCCCGTGGCGGCATCCACGTCGTCAAAGGCGTTCTGCTGGAGGAAGGCGGAGTCGAAGAACTCGGCCTTGAGCATCACGGTGAAATCCTCGACCGGCGTGCCTTCCTCGCCGACCACGGTCATCATCTGCCGGATCTCGTCGCCGCGGCGGAGCACCGCGCGCATCCGGGCCACCTTCTCCGGGTCGATGATGCCCTCGTACCGGGTCCAACTGTCCAGCGGGTCGATGGCTGGATACCGGCGGGCATCGGACCGGGCGCGGCTCAGGCCGTGGAACGCGCCCACGACCTTGAGCGTGGCCTGGGTCACGGGCTCATCGAAGTTGCCGCCCGCAGGGCTTACAGTCCCCCCGATGGTCACGGAGGCCGTGCGCCCGTCCCTCAGCTCGACGGCACCGGCCCGCTCGTAGAAGCCTGCGATCCGGCTTTCGAGGTACGCGAGGAAGGCCTCCTCGCCCGGGATCTCCTCGAGACGCCCGGACAGCTCCCGCATGGCCTGGGCCCAGCGGCTGGTCGAGTCGGCCAGGAGCAGGACGTTCAGGCCGATCTGGCGGTAGTACTCGGCCAGGGTCACGCCCGTGTACACGGAGGCCTCTCTGGCGGCGACCGGCATGGCCGAGGTGTTGCAGATGATGATGGTCCGCTCCATGAGGCTTCGCCCCGTGCGGGGGTCCTGCAGCTGGGGGAACTCGCGGATGGTGTCCACGACCTCGCCGGCCCGCTCCCCGCAGGCCGTGATGATCACGATGTCCACCTCCGCATAGCGGCTCGTGATCTGCTGGAGCACGGTCTTGCCCGCTCCGAACGGCCCCGGGATGCAGTAGGTCCCCCCCCGCACGACCGGGAACATGGAGTCCACGATCCGCACGCGGGTCACGAGCGGCTCGGAGGGCAGCAGCCGCCTCCGGGCCACGCACAGGGCCCGCTTCACGGGCCAGGTCTGGGACATGGTCACGCCCCGCCTGGCGCCGGCCGCGTCGCGGAGGACCGCGACCTCATGGCCGACCGGATACGCGCCCGGACCGGCCACAGACACCACGGTGTACTGCCCCTCCGATCCGAAGGGCACCATGACGCGGTGCTCGAAGATGCTCTCCGGAACGCTGCCCAGGGTGTCGCCTGCCTCGACCCCGTCGCCGGGCTTCGCCTTGGGGGTCCAGTCCCAGGTCCGGTGCGGGTCCAGGGGATCCACGTAGGTGCCGGGCCTGAGGAAGTAGCCGGCCTTCTCCGCTACGCCGTGCAGGGGGTTCTGGAGCCCGTCGAAGACCTGTCCCAGCAGGCCGGGGCCCAGGGTGGCCGAGAGCATCCGGTCCTGAAACGTGACCGGGTCGTCCACGCGGAGGCCTCGGGTCTCCTCAAAGATCTGCAGGTCCACATCCTCGCCCCGCACGCGGATGACCTCGCACAGCAGCCTTACGCCGTCGCTCCGCGTGCAGTGGCCGATGGCGTTCTTGACCACCCGTCCGTCCACGTGGGCCACGACCATGTTCCCGAACACGGCCTTGATTCGTCCTTCCACGGCAAGTCCTCACCATTCACCGTTGTTGTCCTTGCTCCCTGGCCAGGCTCCGATGCGTCGCTGCCGGCCTCAGGAGGCGGGCGAGGTCCGGTCTACCCGGGCCTCTGGTTCACGAGACGCCGCCATCTGTGCAACAGGATCAGCTTTGCGGCGTAGGCCTCGATCTCGTCCGCCTTAAAGCTGAACCACCGCCCGTGCTCCTCCAGCCAATCCCACCTGGCCCTGTCCAGGACCTGCTCGCCTGCCAGGGGGTCCTGGGCGGACGACCAGGCGGAGACCAGGGCTGAGAAGTCCAGGTCCCGATCTCCAAGCTCGGGGGCCACGAGGTAGGGCACAGGGTCCAGGTCGAGGCCCCGGGCACGGGCCGAGGCCACGGCGTTCCGCAGACCGACCTCAAAACCGATCCAGCCCTTCAGGAACCCGCTGCCCGCGGCCTTGGCCGTACGCGCTGCGTGATGGAAGAAGCGGGACCAGATGGCGTCGACCGCCAGACGCGGGTGGGCCCGGCCCTCGGACGGATCCTCCGGCAGGAGGAACGCGGGCAGGGCCGCATCCGGGTCGCCTGCACTGAGGACCAGGACCGCCAGGTCCAGTTGCTCGGCCCCGATCTCCCCTGCGAGCAGGGCCTCCCGCTGGACCAGGTCGTCCATGAGCAGCAGGGCCTCCACGCTTGCGACCGGCCCCTTGGCTGCGGCGACCTGCTCCAGCAGTTCCTGCTTGGTCATGGGCGGCAGGCCGCCCAGGGGTTCCAGACCTGGAAGGGCACAGAGCAGGTAATGATGTCTACGCCATCTGCCTATCATATCCACATCGGTTGGCCCGACGATCTCATGCGTTCGGGGCTGCGGCCGCCTTGGCCAGGATCTTGCGGAGCTCCGGATCGATCATCTCGGACAGCAGGGACGTCACGGATTCGGTGCTGACCTCCACCGTGGTGCCCCGGACCTTGTACTGGAACCCGGCCTTGGCCAGGCCGGCCTTGACCTCGGTCTGGATCTCCTGCTGCTTCAGGGCGGCCGTCAACTCCTGGATCGCGCCGTTCACGAGCCGGTCGTGCATGTCCTTGGGCAGGTGGATCTCGCCCCCGCCCTTGCCCTGGGCCGACTCTCTGGCGTAGGCCGAGACGACCTCGCGCAGCACCTCGCGCAGGGTGTCCGGGTCGGAAAGACCTTGCTCCACCTTCCGGCTCACCAGGGCGGTGAGCAACCGGCTGAGCCTGTCCTGAAGCGTGAGGACCGCGTCCCGCATAGCCAGCTCCAGGCTGGAGGTCACGCGGGCCTGGATCTGGGCCGCATCGGCCTCGGCCCGGCTGCGGATCTGGTCCGCCCGGGCCTTGGCCTGGGCCAGGATCTCTTCGGCCTGGCCCTTGCCCTGGGCCACGATCTGTTCGGCGGCCTTCTGGCCTGCGTTCACGCCCTCTGTCTTGAGCGTCTCCACAAACGACTGGATGTCCTGTGGCATAGCCCCGTTCCTAGCGTCTCTTGTACTGAGTCCAACCACTCGAAGTCACCGCAGCGGTTCTGTTCCATTCCCGCGGCACAGGATAGCCCAATAGGATAGCACGGGCCTCGCGGCAGATCAATGGGCTTTGTGCGCAGGGATGGAAACCGCAGAAAATGCGTTGCAGTCGGACCGGACTTCTCGTATAACGATCGCATTTGGGCCCAGACCAGAGACGGCCATGAGCCAACCGGACCCGTGCAAGGAGTGTGGCAGCCGCGATACCTGCAGGCAGGTGGTTCGCAAGATCGGCCATAGCCCCGGGCCGCCGGTGACCCGGCAGGTGGTCGTTGCGTTTGGGATTCCGCTGCTGGTGTTCATCGCCGGTTTCGCGGCAGCGGAAGGGGCCCTCCGGAACATGACCGCCCATGGCGCATGGGCCACGTGGCTCGCTGCAGGGATCGGTCTGGGCCTTGCAGCCCTGGCCGTTGCGGTCGGCAGGGCCTGGCTCAGGCGGCAAAAGGACAAGGACGAACGG
>JAGOQT010000355.1 GCA_018007255.1 Phycisphaerae bacterium
GGTGAGCGTCTCCTGTTATACGAACTCGCCGGAGGTCCGCCTGACACTGAACGACAGGGAGATGGGGACCCAGCGCCTGACCGAGGCCGTCAATGGGGCGTTGACCTGGCAGGTCCCCTATGAGCCGGGGACCCTCAAGGCAGTGGGCCTGCAGGACGGCAAGGCCGTGTGCGAGTTCGCCCTGAGCACGGCAGGCCAGGCAAGCCGGATCGAGCTTCGGCCCGACACGACCCAGGTCCAGGCCAGCGGCAGGGACATCTGTCACGTGGAGTATCGGGTCGTGGACAACAAGGGGGTCCTGGTGCCGGACGCCGCCCACGAGCTGACCTTTGAGGTCGACGGCCCGGGCGAGGTCCTGGGCATAGGCAACGGGGACCTGAACAGCCCTGACTCCTACAAGGACCTGGTGCACAAGGCCTTTCGCGGCCGGGGCCTGGCGATCCTCCAATCCACCCGGACGCCGGGCACGATCACCTTGAAGGCCACGGCACAGGGTCTGGAGCCGGGCTCCATCCAGATCCGCTCGGTCGGGAATGGGGGATGAGGCCCTCTTGCGAGGCCCTCAAGCCGCCACAATGACCTTGCCTTCCAGCCCCTATCCTGATAGAGTGTGGGGTGTGGCCCTTGGGACGCGCGGGCCGCAAGACAACGAACGAACCGGAAGGTGGGGCCGACTGAAGAAGGGCTCTACGGCCCGGCCTTGCACATACAGGATGGAACACTCTCGGATGGATGGCGATGCGTTGCCTGTTGCAGTGACCTGCTTGTCCCACGATCCCCGTATCTTGGAGGGCCTTCAGATGAGATCGGTACGCCTGGTTTGTTCCTGTGCGGTGTTGGTGTTGGTGTGTGCGGGCCTTGCCCCCGCTCAGGCGGTCACCTGGGTTCGTGCGGGCAACACCCCCCTGTGGAGTGTACCGCAGAACTGGGACACAGGCGCGGTCCCCACTGCAAGCGACGCAGTAACGATCGCCCTGGCGGACGCCAACTGCCTGATTGACTCCACGGTTGCGGCCGAGTGTTCCACCCTCTCCGTGGGCGGGGGCCCCGCCGGGAACTGCTATCTGGATATGACCGGCGGCACCCTGACCGTAGCCGCCGCAGAAGCGGCCGCCTACGGCCTCCACGTCGGCCAGACCGGCGAGGGTACCGGGACCTTCATCCTGAGCGGCGGGGTGGCCACGGTGCCTTCGAGATTGGCCGTCGGCACCAGCGGGATCGGCACCTTGATCCTGCGAGGCGGCACGCTGGACGTCACCGGGGATGCGCTCGAGGTCGGCAGAAACGCCGCCGGCGTCGGCGCGGTCTATGTGGAAGGCGGAGTCCTGAACCTCACGGGCCCCTCTGCGGACCTGGCGATCGGAACCTATGGAAACGGCACCTTCCAGGTGACCGGTGGATCGGTGACTATCGAGGACAGCCTCAAGTTGTCCCAGGGCAGCGCTGCGCAGACCACCGGCGTGTCCTCTCTGAACCTGTACGGCGGGGTGCTCGACGCAAACGGCCTCCGCAATCCGGCGGAGGGGATCTTCGGAAAGCCCAGGATCGACATCACCCAGGGCACCCTGGTCCTGTGGGGCGACGACAGGGCCATCGTGAAGCAGTACGTCAGCAGCGGGTGGCTCGTGGCCTACCACGGCGGGCAGGGCCTCGTGAAGGCGGTCTGGACCGCGGACCCGAATCGAACGACCGTGACCGGGATCAAGTTGGCCCCGGAACAGGCCTCGTACCCGACGCCGAGCGATCAGGCGGTGGTGAGCAAGCCGGTGCTCCTCTCGTGGAGGCCCGGCTCGAAGGCGGTCAAGCACGATGTCTATTTCGGCACGGATTTCGACGACGTCAACACGGCCAGCCGGAGCAGCGATCCGAACGGCGTGCTGGTCTCCCAGGGGCAGGATCCGAACACGTACGCCCCCGCCCTGGACCTGGGGAAGACCTACTACTGGAGGATCGACGAGGTCGACCACGCCAGTCCGGCCAACATCTACAGGGGCGAGGTCTTTGAGTTCACCGTGGCCCCCTACGTCCTGGTCGAGGATTTCGAGTCCTACGACGACGAGTGCAACCGGATCTTCTTCACCTGGCTGGGCGGGGCCTCGGACAGCGGGTCGCAGGACCCCGCTTGCCCCAGGGCGCCCTATGCCGGCAACGGGACCGGGTCTGCCGTGGGCAACTACGACCCGCCCTTTGCCGAACGGACCCTCATCCACTCCGGACAGCAGTCCATGCCGGTGGGGTACAACAACAGCACGTCGTCTTCTTCCGAGGTCTCGGCCAAGACGGTCGATCTGCACGTGGGCGCGGACTGGAGCGACCCCAATCTGGCCAGCCTGTCGGTGTGGTTCTACGGCGCTGCGACCAACTCCGCGGAGAAGATGTACGTCCGGCTCAACGACGCCAAGGTGGACTACACCGGGCCAGCCACGGATCTGCAGCAGGCCTTCTGGCATGAGTGGTTGATCAGCCTCGGCTCCTTCGGGGTGGACCTGAGGAACGTGACGGACCTGGCGATCGGTTTCGCGCGGGGCGCGGGGGGCGCGGGCACGATGCTCTTCGATGACCTCCGCCTGACCACGGTCGTCCCGGACACCAGCCTTGTGCAGTTGGCCCGCTGGCCGTTGAACAGCTCCACGACCACGTCGTCCGCTGCGTCCGACAAGGTCACTGCGCAGCCGGAGGCCGCCACCAGCCTGTATGTCATCCGTGACTACGGCGGTATCGACGGCAGTCAGCGGGTCTACGGGGCCAGCGGCACGCTGGGCAATTGGCCGGCGGAGACCGCCGCGAATCCGGATCGGTATGCCCAGTTCGCCTTCACGCCCAACCCCGGGGTCTCCGTCAAGGTCACCTCCATCTCGTTGAGCGTGGGCAACAGCGGGGGCTCGACCGACGTCAAGGTCAGCCTTCACTACTCGACCGACGACTTTGCGACCTCCAAGGTGTTGGAGGAGGCGATCGCGCTGCCCAGTTCCGCGTTGCTACAGAAGACCTATGCCCCGAACGTCCAGGTCCCGAACGGGAAGACCTTCAGCCTGAGGGCCTATCCGTGGCTGCAAGGCGGGCGGGCCAGCGGCAAGTACTTCAACATCAAGGACGTGTTGATCTCCGGCACGACGACTCCGTGACGTGCCGCCCTGTCAGGACGGCCGGAGGCGGCCGTGTTCTTATGAAGACACAAAAGACCGGCTTCACGCTGATCGAGCTCCTCGTGGTCATCGCGATCATCGCCATCCTCATGGGGATCCTCATGCCCGCCCTGGGCAGGGTCAGGGAGGCGGCCAAGCGGTCCTCCTGCGCAGCCCGTATCCGACAGACGGGCATCGCCGTCGCGTGTTACGCCTCGGAGTGGAGCGGCCGCATGCCCCCCTATGGCGATCCCCGCAGTGCAAACCCCTATTCCGAGGACATCGCGCACGCCTATGCCGTGTATCGAAGCGACAAGACGGACGGTGCGGGCCGCCTGATCCCCATGAAGGTGGCGGCCCTGTACGCGGGCAAGTACATCACGGACCCGAGGCTGTTCTACTGCCCGTCCAACCTGGAGCCCCTCTACAAGTTCGAGTCGTACAACAACCCGCCTCCGTGGGGCACGCTCCCGCAGGCCTACAACACGGGGTCGCCTGCCACGGGCACGCACAACCAGTGGGTCCGCATGGGGTTCACGTACATGCCCCTGGCCCGCAACGTCGGGGTGAACCCCAGGGGGGAACCCACGGAGACCGCATCCAGGATGGACCTGCTGGACCGTGATCTCCCGTATATGACGGATGTGGTCCGCCACCTGACGCACCTGAGCCACGGGCGGGCCGGCCGCTACTCGGTGAACGCCCTGTACAAGGACGGCCACGTGGCCCTGTGCAACGACGAGGCGGTGTTCCAGAGCGACGCCTGGCGCCAGATCGAGAGCGGTACGATCACCGAGCTGCGTCTCTACAC